>NZ_JBHWYR010000048.1:0-43151 GCF_042728695.1 Bacillus sp. NPDC060175 | reverse complement strand
GAAGAATTCTTTATAAAGTAATGTAAAAATGAAATTATTCGATTTGTTTGTAAGTGAATTTCCTGTATTTTTGACCTTTAACAAGCGATTTTTATTTATAGTTCATATAAATCGGACACATGTTGTGTTGTTTGAAGGGAAGGTGCATAGATTTTAATAATTTATTTGTATATAAAAGAGAAATAGTTGAGTGTATATTAAATGATTTTTTAAAAATATTTCATGTAAACGCACGAGTGGTGTTGAGTTTATTTATGATAAATAGCTTCCTTTAAAATCGATAAAACATTATATAAAATAATGAGGATAGAGGTATTCATTATGAAATTCATAAAAGGAATATTCGTTTCTACGATTGCACTTACAGCCTTTACAGGATTAGAGTTAATTAAATTTAATGAAAATCCCAATGTAGTGTATGCAGATTCGAAAGATTCTTCAAAAAATACAAGTCAATTCCAGGGGGATATTAAAGAAGGAGATAAAATTATTTTAAAGTTTAAAAGTGAAGTGAATTTCCCGTATAAGGATGGACTCGAAATACAAATAAAAGATGAGGGTAGCGATCCGGAATTAGTAAAAATCTTCTCTGAATTTCCGCAGCTAACATTAAAGCGTTTATTTACATCTGTAAATCCGAAAGAGATTGAAAACATTGATAAACATACGAGGGAAACTGAAAATAATGCACCTTCTAAATTACTAGATTATTATATTGTCGAAGTGCCTAATAAAGTAACAGCTGAAGCGTTGATGGACAAGTTTAAGAAATCTTATCTTGTTGAAGAAGTATATATGCAAGAAAAGCCAGCTCTTTTACCAGAAATACAATTACCTACTGTATCGCTTAATCCTTACGACGATCCAAGATTTTCAAACCAGGGATATCTTAAGGAAGCACCATATGGGATTAATTCATCTTATGCATGGAGCATTAAAGGTGGAGATGGAAAAGGAACTACTTTTGTAGATATGGAGTATGGTTGGTTATTAGACCATGAAGATTTAGTAAATCAAAAAGTTGAGCTAATATCTGGTAGAAATATAGATCAACACGTTGGCCATGGAACCTCTGTTCTTGGGATTGTTTCTGCTGAAGATAATAAGGTTGGTAACATAGGCATTGCACCAAAGGCTAAGGTAAAAGTGGTATCCCAAATAAGAGATGATGGGTCTTATAATACAGCGGATGCTATAATAAATGCTGTACATAATTTACAAGCTGGGGATATTTTATTATTAGAGGCACAAGCTTCTTATAATGGATATGGTGATAAATATTTACCTGTTGAAGTACAGCCAGCTATCTTTGATGCAATACGAGCTGGAACGGATAAAGGAATTATTGTGATAGAAGCCGGGGCAAATGGTTCTAATGACCTTGATCAATTTAGAGATCGTAATGGAAAACAGGTATTAAATCGCAATAGTCCAGATTTTAAAGATTCAGGAGCTATAATGATTGGAGCCGCATCGTCAACTGTTCCTCATAAACGTTTATGGTTTTCAAATTATGGTAGTAGAATTGATGTTTATGGTTGGGGAGAAAATGTAGATACAACTCGTGCTGAACCTAATAGAATCACTAAAAATCTCTATACAACTGGCTTTAGTGGTACATCTAGTGCTTCTCCAATTATTGCTGGAGCAGCGACTTCAATACAAGGTGTTGCTAAAGAACATTTAGGACGTCCATATAAACCAGCTGAATTAAGAAATATACTAAGTAATCCAAATACAGGTACCAAATCTCAAAATCCGTTAACAGATAAAATTGGTGTTTTGCCAGATTTAAAGTCAATCTTATCAAATTTGGGATATAGCCCAGATATATCGAACAATGTTAATGTTTTAGAGGGAAATCAATTTGTATGGTCAATGAAAGGAATAGGAGATTTTGAGTTTGCCAAATTAGATTTCAATAAGACAAAAGAAGAAATGCAAATTCAATTAAAAGCAGGTGTGCCACATCATTACTTTGATAGTACATATGCGAGTATAAAAGTCCAAAACCTATCTGGAAAAGTGATATATAATAAAGACATTTATGGAAACAGGCAACAGAATGCGGAAACACAAAAAGTTTCGGTGAAAGTCGGAGACTATATAGAATTTACACATTTAGAGGGTGGAAACCGTGCGAGTCTTATAAATGTGGATAAAAATATACAGGAGAGTTTTGGTAAGAAGATAGCGTATCAAGTTACAGTAAATGGTCTCAAGAAAGTGGATCAAATTACTACTCCTAATCCTATTCCAGACACAGAAGCTCCTACACAGCCTCAAGGGTTACAAGCAACCAACATCACTGCAGATAGCGTGGAGTTAAAATGGAATCCATCAACAGACAATGTAGGTGTGAAAGAATATCAAGTACTACGTGACGGGAAATTCATTCAAACGGTACAAGGAACCACATTTACTGATGGTAAACTGACTGCTAACATAGAATACAAATATACTGTGAAGGCTATAGATGCAGCTGGAAATCAGTCTATTCAAAGTAGTGCTCTTAGTATAAAAACAAAAGAGGAAAATACTTCTTATGAAAAATGGGATCCGAAGAAAGCATATACAAAAGGGGATAGAGTAGAGTATCAAGGGAAAATCTATGAAGCTGTTCAAAGTTATCAAGGAAATGGAGATTCAAATTGGATATTCTCGTTATCCTTATGGAGACCAATTACAGCAAGTTAAATATAGTCTATTTGATAGAATAGTTATTTCAGCATTAGCAAAATAATTTTTATGAACTATATTATCCCTTAATAGGGTTCTGGTGCAAAAATTCCAAAACGCTTGTAAGTAACCTCCTAAACTTGGACATACTGATACTAGTACTCTAAAAAAGGATGTGACTGATATGGAAAAGCAAAATCTATTCAAGTGGAAACATTATCAATTGGATATTATTTTATTAACAGTGAGTTGGTACCTACGGTACACCCTTAGTTTTCGTGATTTAGTTGAAATGATGGAAGAACGTGGGCTATCCCTTGCTCATACAACTATTATGCGATGGGTTCATCAATATGGTCCCGAATTAGATAAGCGAGTAAGGCGTCATCCTAAGTCAATCAATGATTCTTGGCGAGTCGATGAGACGTATGTGAAAGTCAAAGGTCAATGGATGTACCTATATCGTGCTGTTGATTCAAAAGGAAATACAATTTATTTTCATTTAAGCAAAACAAGAAATCATAGGACTGCAAAGCGTTTTTTCAAGAAAGCTTTGCAGTCTTTTCATGTTTCAAAGCCCCGTGTGATTACAGTAGACAAAAACCCGGCCTATCCTATAGCGATTGAAGAGTTGAAGACAGAGAAAAAGATGCCTGTGGGCATCCAAATAAGGCAGGTAAAATACCTTAATAACATTGTAGAGCAAGATCATCGTTTTATTAAAAAGAGAGTTCGTTCAATGTTAGGATTGAAATCTTTTCGTACAGCTAAATCTATTCTTTCAGGAATAGAAGGGATGCATATCATTAAAAAAGGCCAACTTATTTTACGGGACAAGTCTGTCCAAAATGAAGTGAAGTTTATTCATCAACTATTTGGAATGGCTGCATAAGAATAGATTCCATTAGGAATCTATATACCTCTTTCAAATAAATAAAATCTTTGCACCAGAACCGGATAAAATATGTTTATTTGAAATTGTCACAATCCTGTAACATAAGTGATTTATTTTATAATATGAAACTAACACGGAAAGAGGGAGAGGTTATGAAAAAAATCATACCGATAGTCGCATTAATAGGCATGCTGAGCTTAGGGATACAAGAAATGAATGTGAAAGCTGAGACATACAAAAGTGCAGGTTCCAAAATGGATTTTTGGAATTCTAAAAGAACAGGCACTAATTTTATGAATAGCACTTCATTACCTGAAAACTACAAAAGTGCAAAAGAAGCTCATATTGAATATATTCGTTTAGCACCTGATAAATGGGCAAAAGATAAGGATTTTTTATTTGAAGACAAACCAGATACATCAGGAAAAGATTTTCTTATCGGTAATGCAGATAACTATCAAGGATTAGTGAAAGAGGATGTAGCAAAATTGAAAGCAGATTTAGATGCTGCACAATCACAAGGGATTAAAGTTGTACTTACAATGCTTTCATTACCTGGTGATCGTTGGCGTCAATTTAACAATAATCAGAATGATGATAGAATCTGGGAAGAAGAGAAATATCAAGAACAAGCAAGCCAATTTTGGAAGGACCTTGCGTTTGAATTGAAAGATCATCCTGCTGTGGTGGGTTACAACATTATTAATGAACCACATCCAGAAACATCTAAGAAAAATAGATATAACGATTTTTGGACGGAAGATTATGAGAAATGGTATTCAAAAGTGAAGGGTACCCCAGCTGATTTAAATGAATTTTATCAAAAAGTTGTTACTTCAATTCGTGAAGTAGATAAAGAAACACCTATTATTTTAGATTCAAGTCTATATGCCACACCTTGGGCTTTTAAATATCTTAAACCAGTTAAAGATAATAAGACATTGTATGCATTTCATATGTATGAGCCATATCAATTAACAAGTCAACTTGAAAAGCAAAATAAAGAATATCAATATCCTGGAATTGTAAAAGTGGGAGATTTAGAAACACCTATGATTTGGGATAAAAATGGATTAAATACATTCTTACAGCCTGTGCAAAATTGGTCTCAGGAAAATCATGTACCATCTAATCGAATCATTGCTGAGGAATTTGGAATTAATCGTACCGTTCCTGGAGCACCTCAATACATGCAAGACTTAATTTCTATATTCAATCAGAATGGATGGCATAAATCATTCTATGCATTCCGTGAAGATACTTGGACAGGAATGAATTATGAATTAGGAACAGAAAAAATAAAATGGGATGAAGAGGGGCAACCAAAACGTCAAGATAATCCACTTTGGGATGTAATAAAAAATGATTTGCAAATCGATGCAGGAGTAAATAGAACTACATTTAAGGATGTCCCACAAGAACACTGGGCATTTCATGCAATTCATGATTTAGCGAGTAAGGGAATTATTGCAGGTTATGGAAATGGGATATTTGGTATGGGTGATAATGTAACACGTGAACAAGTAGCTGCATTAATTTACCGTACTTTGCATATAGAAAAACAAGATAAATATGAAAATCCATACAGAGATATCGATGGAAATTCAACAATGTTTCCTGAGGAAATATTAGCTTTAACTAAGCTAGGAATTTTCCAAGGAGATGATCAAGGAAACTTTAGACCGAAAGCTACATTAACACGTGCAGAAATGGCACAAGTTATTAAGAAAGCATTTAGATTAGATGTAAAGGCGCCGCATAATTTCAACGATATTCCAGCAAATTCATGGGCAAAAGATGCGATTAGTGCCGTGCAATCGAACCATATTGCAGTAGGAGTTGGAGAAGGGGAATTTGCTCCGGATATGAACGTAACACGTGAACAGTATGCACAGTTTTTATATAATGCAATTTCAAATGCGCAATCCCATCAATAAAAAGAAAATGAAGTTGAGTGGTTTATTATATCATCATTATAAGGGCGTATTACTGCTCGTAAAAATTTAATTGGTGATACCCCACATCAACTTAAAAACTTTATAACGCCCCTAAAACAAAAAATTGTACATTTTCATCTGGACATGTCAATTTTCTCGTTTGGGGGTATTTGCTTTTCTTAGCTTGATAGCGATGTGGTGCTACCCCATGCCCATCAACTTAGGAATTCAGAATTATCCCAAAACGAAAAAATGAGCGTTTTTGTTACAAGTTAACACAAAATTTCGTTCTGGGGGTACTATAAAATTTTAGCTTGATAGCGATGTATCTGTACCCCATGCCCATCAACTTAAGAAAACAAGTTACCCCCAAAACGATAAAAATAAATTTCAGGTCTATAAAAACACAAAATTTCCATTTAGAGGGTACTTTAAAATCTTAGCTTGATGGACAAGGGTATTCACTAAAATAGGTCGCCAGTCGTTACAGTCATAAACTCCTAAAAAAACTGTTCATAATTCATTTGTATTGCAATCCTATGTTTTGGACGATTACCGAATGTTTCTGGTTCAAAAGTAAATCTAAAATCTCCTATACTTTGCCCTCGTACAGTATCAAGTACATTAACCGTCACTGCTGATTGATGGTACGTAAAAATATCATCACGATTAATCGCAATCAAAGTGAGCGCATCATGAACCGGGCTACCTTGTATTCCAGGAACTTTTTTTTGATAAAATTGATAATAGTAATAGTCTAAAAGAGGCTTTAAAAACTTAGTTTTTCCTTTAGATTGAATATAATTGACCATTTCTGGTGTTACGATAGCCGATTGTGTAACATTCAAAGGATAAATTGTTAGATTCTTTGCGTATCACATTACAATATTGGTCGCTACAGGATCACCATAAAAGTTAGCTTCTGCAATGGGAGTAACATTTCCTGGATATAGAAAAGCTCCTCCCATAATATAATAAGAATGTACATATTCCATCACATCTCCATAAAGGAGAAATAAAGTTGCAAGTGAAGTTAGCCTTCCGGTATTCACGATAATAAGTTCATTTTTATACTGCTTAATAAGTGCGAGAACCTCAAAAAAATTCTCAAATGTTTGAAGCCTTAGTCCTGGGTGAATGGGCCCTATCCCAAATTAACCGTGAACTTCTGGATAAAAAGTTTCAGCTTCTGAAAACATGGAATGCTCCGCCCCACCAAAAACTTTTATATATTCTTTTCCTACACTTTTAAGTAAAAAGCGAACATTTCTAACAACTTCAGCTTGAGGTACGTTCCCGTAGTCTGCAACAATTCCTATAACATCAACTTTATCTGTTAAATGTGCATATATGATAGCTATCGTATCGTCAATTCCAAAATCTCCAAAGAACAATACTTTTATCCCCATACAATATTTCTCCTTAATTTTACTAGCTTCTGAAACGGATTATAATTACATATCGTGCTATGAGATTGTCCCCATGCCTTTTTATAATACTGTGTATGATCGAATGCATTTAGTTAACATACACTTTCGTTAATAATGAACAAATTCCTTTTGTATGAAACGAAATAGTATATAAATACTGATCTTAACGCGTTTTTTCTGATATTCAATGCTCATCAAATGGCCCCAAAAACCAAAAAAATGTATATTGTAATCTAGAAATGCAAATTTTCTCGTTTTAGGTATTTGCTTTTTTTAGCTTGATGGGTAAGTATGATTCCCCCTAAATAACAAAGAAGGAACCTATCATATTTCATAATAGGTTCCTTCTTTAAATGCAAAAACTTAAGATGTATCGTATTATCTTTAGAATCTTTTCTGTTTTCATAAAGATCTTATAAAGTAGAATTTTTTGTATTATTTTAGCCGGATGTTGGTTTCTCATCAGCATCCAATTTTTTCATGATTCAATCTAAGATAAAATATCTACTGCCGTTTGTTAGGTAGTGCATAATAGCCAAAAGCTAAATCCAGCAAGGCACTTGCTTCTTGACGTAGTAACAGATCTTTCGGACGGAACATAAAGGATCCGTCAGCATTGATGGAAGTATCAGGGTCAAGAATTCCTTGGGAGGCAAGTGCCTGAATCGATTGGACTGCCCAGTCATCTGCGGCATCAAGTAATTTAACTTTAATAGCTTTATCAGGTTGAATCGTTTTCAAGTCTTGAATTTGCTTTACGTTTTGAATCATGGTTGCTGCGACCTGTCGGGTAATCGGAGTAGCACGGTTATACTCTGGAATTCCATTCATAATTTTTTCCCTTGCCTCCTTGGATTCGTCTGGAAAACCGTTCCATCCATGAGCAAGTAACAACGTATCCGCAAATTCTCCTTGTGTCATGGTGTCCATCGGATTGAATAGATTACCTGTTTTTGCACCCATAATATTTAGGGCATGAAGATTATCAATGTGACTTCTATAGTTACTCTTTTGTGGAACGTCATCAAAAGGTGGTTTGTTGTTAATTCTCTGGGCATCTGCTATAAAATCAAGGCTTTTAGGAGAGTTGTAGTGAAAATATGCGATTTCTCCAGCCGAATTCTTTTTGAAAGCAACTTTGTTGCCTTCCGAATCTTCAAATAACAACGGATGAATCATTTTGAGAACTTGTTTTCCCGTTGTACCACCCTCCATAACCAAATTCCCATTTTCATAATTAAAATGAGTGCGCATTGCAGCGAAACGCGTATTTTGGAATAAGCCCAAGTATTTGTGAGCTTCTTTTTCCTCTAAAGGGAGATAACTTGTTTTTACTTCATTCTTCTTAGCAGGGAAATAGTGATCCATGAGAGTTTCATATATGTCTATACTCATCACTGAATCATTATTGTAAGACATGAAAAATGCTGTTTTTTGTTCAGGCACTAAAATCAGCATTGATTGATGTCCAGGCATGCTTCCCCCTTTTATTACAACGTGTTGACCGTTAGCAAATTTATTAAAAGGCGTTTCAAATCCAATTGTCGCAACAGGAGTCGTCTTATCATCAAAAACTTGATAGTCATGCATCATATCCATGCTTTTTTTACTTACAATTTCTTTGTCTTTAAACTTTCCTTTCTGTAGTTGCATAATCATGTATTTTGACATGTCTTCCGCAGTAGATAAAATGCCTCCTTGTGGTGTATCCCTTAAACCGCTCCCACTTGTTGGAATCGGATCGCCAGTGGGACCGTAATGTGTAGCCATTCTTTCGAGAAGGTCAGGCGTAAAGCTCATGCTTGTAGATTTCATATCTAATGGTTTGAAAATATTCTTTTCCATATATTTCGAGAAAGGGCTGTTAGTAACATTCTCTACTGCAAACCCTGCGAGCGCAAATGAGACGTTGTCATACGTATAAACTTCACCCGGTGGCCGTACCACAGTTGGCATATGATTAGAGAAAAATTCTTTCATTGGTATACTATTATGAACGTATTCAGGTCCGGTTATATTCGTGAGATCGGGAAAATCTACCCCGCTGGTATAAGTGAGCATATCAAACAGGGTAAGAGATTTCCCTGTTTGATTAGGTATTTGTAATCCACCAAGATATTTTTGTACGTCTTGATCTAGTTTAAGCTTTCCTTTATCGACTTGCTGCATCACAGCCAAAGCAGTAAAAGTTTTCGAGACGGAACCAATTTGAAAGACCGTGTCCTTAGTAACGGGGCTTTTCTTTTCTTTATCGGCATATCCATACCCTTTATTGACAACGACCTTTCCATCATGAACGACGACAAAACTAGAACCGTTCACATTGTACTTCTTCATTTTTTCTTCAAATAACGGATCAGCAAAAGATTCTATTTCTTTTTTATTATTGAGTCCTTTCGTCATTTGGATATTAGTCGTGGATGCCGCTGGTTTTGATTTTTCTGCTTCTAATGATTGTTGGGAACATGCAGAAATCATGGTTGAAGAAGAAAGAAGAATTGTAACGATCCCCAGTTTGTTAATTGCTTGTTTCATTTTTGTACGCTCCTTTATTTAATTGAAATTTTTTGTTAGCACAACGAGTTAGCGGCTCGTTAGCGTATGAACAGAGTGTAGCAAGCGGCGAGTCATAGTCGATAGTGAACTTTTGTCATATTTATAAAGAACAACAAAAATTGAGTGGGATACGGCTATATTAATAGCTATGTCATAGAAATCATGACATTTTGACACTACCGTATGTGACAGAAAAACACTTAGTATCAAAGAGCAGTTTTTAACGCATTAACAATAAATGAGGAGGGGAGATTTTCATTGTGTATGATAAAAATATAAAGAGGCGTGAAAGGGGAAACAGGTATGACCTATTTATGAAAAACAAACCAGTAACAAGAGTGTTTCAAGGAAAAGAAGTAATTTCTAGGGTTAACATACATATGGAAAAAGAGGGACTTACTTAGGACAGAATGGCGTTTGTAAAAATAATAATTATGAATATGATTACGAATTCAATTTTGACCTTTTGTCATTGGTGGAGATAATAGCTGTGTGGTTAATACGAAACAGCAAGCAACTAACTATACAATATAAATAGAGAAGAGGAATACCTTATGAAAACACGTAGCCAAATTACATTTGCAAGTCTTGCCCTTTTAATAGCTGGAAGTTCCCTGTTATACACAACGCCAACCTCAATTGTAAAAGCAGAGCCTACTCAAAGTGTATCTAGTTCGTTACAAACAAGTACTCAACGAGATCGTACTGCCGTCAAGCAAGCGATACGGGATACATTGCAACTTGGATTCCCGGGGATACTTGCTAAAACTTCTGAGGGTGGAAAAACGTGGGGTTATGCCGCTGGGGTAGCGGATCTTAGCACCAAGAAACCAATGAAAACAGATTTTCGCTTTCGCATTGGTAGTGTGACGAAGACGTTCATCGCGACGGTTTTACTTCAATTAGCTGGAGAGAACCGCCTGAATCTAGACGACTCCATTGAAAAATGGTTACCTGGTATCATTCAAGGAAATGGATATGATGCTAAACAGATTACTATCCGTCAGATGTTGAACCATACAAGTGGTATCGCTGAATACTCAGGATCAAAAGAAGCTGATTTTACGCGTACAAAAAGATTGTATACCGCTGAAGAGCTAGTGAAGATTGGACTTTCATTGCCGCCAGACTCTGCCCCAGGAAAGGGCTGGTCTTATTCAAACACAGGATACGTATTACTAGGTATCCTTATTGAAAAAGTAACCGGAAACAGTTATGCGGAGGAGATTGAAAATAGGATTATTGAACCGCTTGAATTGTCGAATACATTCCTACCTGGTAATTCAAGCGTAATTCCAGGCACTAAGCATGCCCGTGGATATGTCCAACCAGACGAAGCAAATGAGCTAAAAGACGTTACTTATTTTAATCCAAGTATAGGTAGCTCGGCTGGAGAGATGATTTCTACTGCTGACGACTTAAACAAATTCTTTTCTTACTTGCTCGGTGGCAAATTAATGAAAGAACAGCAGCTAAAACAAATGCTTACTACAGTTCCTACAGGAAGAGCTGAAATCGGGAGATATGGTCTTGGAATCTATGAAACTAAGCTTCAAAGCGGTGTCACGATATGGGGACACTCAGGTGACATTCCAGGATTTAGCACTTTTGCTGGAGGTACACTTGGCGGTAAGCATACGTTGGCCGTCAGTTTGAACAGTATGCGTAGCGCTAACAGTCCTGATCCTTATAAAAATATTTTACTTGCTGAATTTAACAAGTAGGCAAAAAGGAAAACCGGATAAATTTTGTCATAGTTTTTATAGTTAAAAATATACCTTTCTGGTTCAAAAAAAACAATTTACTCTGAAAAAAATTTTGGGGGTAAAGCAAGTTCTTAATTTGATGGACATGCGGCAGTACCCTATCGCTATCAAGTTAATAAAAAGAAATGCCCCCCTATAATGAAAAAATACGCTATTCTTTCTGTAGAATCATAGGAAAGGATGGTGTTTTTTATGTCTGTTTCTGTGTCTGACGAATTACAACTATTTGCTCAAGAGATTCAAAGTTTTTTATCTTCAAATACCTTACGGAATCTTGCTAGAGATGTTGGTTTTGTACAACGAACCAGTAAGTATCAGGCAAAAGATTTAGTCGCTTTATGTGTATGGTTGAGCCAAAATATAGCTATGACTTCTTTAACTCAGTTATCTAGCTGTTTAGAAGCATCAACAGAAGTACTTATCAGTCCTGAGGGACTGAATCAACGATTTAATGAGGCGACCGTCCAACTCTTACAACGCCTACTAGCCGAACTACTAAACAAAAAATTGGCCACATCTATGCCGATTTCTTCTCCATACACTTCTGTTTTCAAGCGTATTCGTACTTTAGATTCAACTGCATTTCAACTCCCGGATGTATTTTCATCGGTTTATCCAGGTGCAGGATGATGCAGCCATACAGCTGGGATAAAAATTCAACTTGAGTATGATTTGTTAAGTGGGCAGTTCCTACATATTCATACATGTCCAGGTAAACAACATGATCGCACTTACGGCTCTCTGTGTGCCCAAACTGTGACAGCGAATGATTTATGTATCCAAGATTTAGGTTATTTTCATTTAAAAGACCTTCAATATATACAAGATAAGGAGGCCTACTATATCTCTCGTATCAAGTCGAATACACGTATTTATCAAAAAAATCCTAACCCTGACTATTTTCAAGATGGAAGAATTAAGAAAGGTACAGAGTATATACGGATAGATATGGAGACGTTAATAAACTCCCTTCAACCAGGACAAACATGTGAAATAGCTGATGCTTATGTAGGAATGATTGATAATGAACTTTTGTCATATTTATAAAGGATAACAAAAATTGAGTGGGCTAAGGCTGTATTGATAGTTATGTCATACAAACCATGACACTTTGACACTACCGTATGTGACAGAAAAATACTTAGAATCAAAAAGTAGCTTTTAACGCATTAGCAATGAATGAGGAGGAGAGATTTTAATGACGAAAGCATCAGCTCAAAAAACTTTGCAAGATTTTTATTTCTTGCTATTTACCTTTGTATCCGGATTCTTTTACTTTTGTTTCTATCTGGTCAGCATTACATTTGCATTAGTAATGACGATTATCTTTTTGGGTATTCCCTTGTTGGCTTGGGTGCTACAAACAACTCACACGTTTGTTCAGTATGAACGTATTCAGACGAAGGTTTATGCAGATATATCGATAGAGTTATTCGAACCAAGAAAAAAAGAGGAGGGAGATAAATGGATTAAAGCGAGAGATACAATCCTTAATAATAGCAACTGGAGGGCTGTTTTTTGGCTCATGCAGAAATTTTTTGTCGGAATAATGAGCCTTATATGTGCTGTTTTACTGTATGTAATGCCGCTAGTATGTATCGTTACACCCTTACTTTTTCGATATTTTAATATATACTTATTGGGCATTGCTGTGAATTCATGGGAGACAGCAATTTTTGTCATGATTGTTGGTTTCATTCTCATCTGGATACATAATCTTATTGGAAACTGCTTAGTTCGAATTATTGGAATGTACACGCATTCCATGTTTAAAGCTATAAAGGAGTGATAATTTGTTTAAGACTTTGAAACTATGGTTCTGGTATGATTGGGCCTTACTTTGTATACGTTTTATTATTTGGCTATCATTGATATCAACGACTATCCAACGACAAGATCATTTGACAGTACCACTTTGGATCATAATTCTTTGGGAAATCGTTTCATTTTCAGTACCTTGGATTTGTTTAATGTTCAGTTATCGCTATTATTTGTTCACTGAAATAATATTATTTGGCGGAGTGTGTTTCTATTTAACTTTATTATTTCCGTCAGCGTATCTTACTTTTTTAATGCCAACTTTTATGATTGCGGCAAATAGCGCTCATAAATCTTACCGCTGGTCGGGTCCTATCACAATTATTTTGTTCCCGTTGCTCATTGCGATATTTTCCAAAGTAACAGATTTATGGGTAATCATCCTACAACTCAGTTTAGCTTTTGCTATGGGCTCTTTCTTTCGTTTACTGGCTATTAATTACCGTCAAAGTGAAACTATTCGGAACCAGAAACATGTATTGGAACAATACGTATCCCAAGTTGAGCGGATTACATTACTCGAGGAACGTGATAGGCTCTCAAAAGACTTACACGATACGATGGGGCATTCCTATACCTCAATTATTATGGGGATGGAAACATTACGTATGGAATTAAAGTCTAAAGAAGGAGAGCAACAGCTCGATTCATTATTACAATTGGCCCGTAACAGTATGGAAGAAGTAAGACTGTATTTACATAAATTGGATTTATCGCAAGAATCGCTTCCCTTAGCTGTCACATTACAACAATTGACAGAGGAATTTAAGAAACATGCAAAAGTAAATGTACGTACTCGAATAATAGGGGAAGAGTATATGGCCTCCAAACAATCAAAAATGACACTATATCGGAGCTTGCAGGAATCACTAACAAATGCTGTTCGCCATGGGCATTCCACAGAAATCATTGTGTCACTTCACTTTGAACCACAACAGATAAGATTGGATGTACAGGATAATGGCTGTGGGGTAGAAGAGTGGAAGGATGGCTTTGGATTAACTGCGATGAAAGAGCGCGTGAGTCAGTCTCAAGGAAGAGTCATTGTTTATTCCAAAAAGGGGGAAGGGACGTTAATTTCATGTGTTTTACCGAAACAAGCACAACTGTCTAATGAACAAATCCGCATGTGTATTGTCGATGATCATTCATTTATTCGAGAAAGTCTTCATACAATTTTGGATGGACAGGAGGATTTACAAGTAGTGGGAATGGCTGAAGATGGAGAACGGGCTATGGAATTGTGTGAAAGACTAAAACCAGATGTAGTATTAATGGATTTAGAGATGCCTAATTTGGATGGAATTCATGCGACTAAAATGATTAAGGAAAAATGGCCGGACATTCGTGTACTCATTCTGTCAACCTTTCAGAATACAGAAAGGGCAAAAGAAATCATACGAAATGGTGCGGATGGATATTTATTGAAGTCCATAGATTCGCGTGAACTAGCTGAATCAATTCGTCTAGTCTATCGAGGAGGCACGATGATTCATCATGACTTGTTCCATAGAATGTGGGAAAAAAATGAAGAAACAGGATCATTTGAATCACGATCAGATGGAAAAGAGTATGGATTAACGAAACGAGAACTAGAGATTTTGGAACTATTATCACAAGGAAGCCGTTATAAAACAATAGCTTCGAAACTTTACTTGTCAAATGGAACGGTAAGAAATTACGCCTCCAATCTCTATGAGAAGCTAGGAGTTAAAAATCGAGAAGAAGCCGTACAAAAGGCAAAAGATACAGGATTACTTTCTTGACACTCTCACTTGAACTAGTTAGCTGAAGTCAAGGGGGAACTTACAGATAATGCAGGGCATCACTACCCAATACTACATTTGAAACTACAATGAAAAATAAAGAGTTGGAAACCCCCTGCTTTTTTGTGAATATAGTCTAATATAATTTAGTTGTTTAAAATGGGTATTCGGATTTTTATATCGAAAAGGTAAAACACTATGGAATAAGATGTCGATGACTATAAAAATTGTAGACTATAACCGAAATCGGGAAAAGGTATAAGGTATAAGGGAGTTGAATATTTTATTAAAACCTATCTTCACAGAGGACTGGTAAATAGTTTTCATATTCGCTAGTACATCGGTCCTAACTCTGAAAGTAAAATAGATATTTTGGTCAATAACATCTGTGATATAGATGCTATTTCCCTCATTTCGAAAATATCTATTACGTTGCCATGAGTGGTTTTGGGATTGAAAGAGGTACTTCCGTAAAGTCGGGCATAATAGCACTCACTAAATTTAAGCCCTCTAAAAAGAGAAGAATTTAGAAACTAAAGAAATTAGTGTGATGATGCTTTATTGTAGTCAAATATAAAATATGTCGTTTTGAGTTGAAGTGAAATGTGGAACCTAATTCTAAAATTTAAAATATATTGGAATAATGCAAAAGATAGTCCAAAACTGAAGTATCCAAGTAGGTCTGCGCAACCAGCCTGAAGATGGTCATCCCATTGTTGGATTTCATAATCCGATACGGAGTCCAATTGGATTAAATATGAGAAAGATAACAGGTTAATATATTGCTAATCATTTAAAGGAAGGGTATGTGATTG
Source organism: Bacillus sp. NPDC060175 (assembly GCF_042728695.1). Lineage (NCBI taxonomy): Bacteria > Bacillati > Bacillota > Bacilli > Caryophanales > Bacillaceae > Bacillus > Bacillus sp. NPDC060175. Next base: position 27,489 of record NZ_JBHWYR010000048.1, on the reverse strand, counting down.
AGATGAATAATACATATAATGAAAAGACACATACATCGATTAAACAATTATTTAACAAGTTTTCGCCAAAAGCTCCTGGCTTTGCATATATTGCTAGTTTCGATAGCGGAGTAACTTATAAAGGTGCAGTTGGCTTAGCTTCTATAGAGGGAAATATACCCATAAATACCAAAATTATTTTTAATATTGCTTCAGTTTCTAAACAATTTACAGCATTTTCTATATTACTTTTAGAACAAGAGGGGAAATTGAATTTAGATGATTCAATTGTAAAGTTTGTCCCTTCTATAGGAGCATATGCTGAACCTGTAACATTGAGACACCTAATTCATCACACTGGTGGACTAGTTGATTATATGGAATTGGCTGAAGCAGCAAATATTAAATATACTGATACATTAACTGTGGAAGAATCGCTAGAACACCTTAAAAGTCATCAAATTGCAAAGTTCCCAGTTGGAACAAAATTTGAGTATAGCAATACAGGATATTTTTTATTATCACAAGTGATAGAGAAAGTAAGTGGCAAGTCTCTATGTCAGTTTAAAAAGGAGCGTATTTTTGACCCTTTAAATATGAGGGCCACAACAATTGTGGATTACTACCCAACTACTATATCAATTGCTAGCGGATATTCGAAGAATGAACAAGGAACATATAAAATCTATGAAAGCCCTTGGGAACATACAGGGGATGGGGCAGTTCATACAACAGTTGAAGACCTGGTAAAATGGGGAGAGAATTTAACTATAGGTACCGTTGGTGGAAAAGACCTTGTTAAAAGAATGAGCGAAATAGGTCCGGAAATTTCTCCAACTGGAGAATCGATTATTGACAATAAAGATTATGCTTTTGGGCTGAGAGCTGCAGAAGGTTTTAATTGTCGATACCTGGAACATTCAGGAAGCTGGGCAGGTTATCGTTCACACTTCATGAGGTTTCCAAAAGAATATTTGTCTGTTGCGGTATTAAGTAACTATGACGAATTTGACTCTAAAAAATATGCTCATGAAATAGCAGAAATTGTTTTAGAAAAGTAAAAAAAATAGAGCGAAGGATACAGTATTTGGATTTGGTTTACCCACGTTTTTTAATATTGTTTAAAAGTATGTACCTTACACTTTCTCAGAATCCAATCAAACAAACGGAAATAACCTTAGAATCAGATTTGTATTTTTAATGTTCTGGATAATCACTATTATCGTTGCGGTAATATTGCAAATCGAGTATCCCTGCATTCTCATTTTTATTTAATGAGAATGCAGGGATATAATAAATACAAAATTTTCGTTTTGAGGGAAATTGCTTTTCTTAGCTTGATAGCGATGTGGTGATACCCCATCGCTATCAAGCTAATATTTTTAACTACCCCCAGAACGAAAATTTTATACATCGTTGACTATTGATAATGATAGGTTATGTTAATAAAAATTGTATAGGTGATATATCATAAGTATTTGTATTTCAAGTTATAAATTGTTATGATAAACTGGTTAATTTAGGGAAATGAAGGAGGAGGAACATGGATTTAATCAAAGAAGTGACTTTATTAAGATATCAATTTAGACTTATGCAAAGTATGATTCAGTCAGATGAATTCCCATTTTATAGATTTGTTATAGATTATGAATTTGAAGAAGAACAAGTAAATGCTTTAAGAAAAATTTTAATTGCATTTCATGATCGATTAACTAGAGAAGAAGTTTCGATTTTTGCCCAAAATGATCATTTATTTTCTAAATTTAAACTTCCTTTAGATATGCTATACAGCCCCAAAAAACCTAATTTAGATGAGTTTAAACTATATATCACTAAGATTTTTTATCAAGAATTTGAATTGAAATACTTGTTATTAAGTTTAAAAAAACAATGTATTTTTGTGAATGTCTGTGATTATCTTTTAGAGCAATTACAAATTAGTAATAAAGTTTGATTATGTAAATAAAAAGCCCCTTCAGATACTCTAAAGGGATTTTAATAGAATTCTAGATAGATTGAATGCAGCTAACATTGATTATGTAAATATATAAAGGTAACAGAAATAATTATTAAACGGCTAGATGAGGCATCGCTATAAAGCTAAGGTTTTTCACTATCCATAAAGTAAAAAAGGCGTTATCCTTTCCTATGATTCTACAGAAAGAATAGCGTATTTTTTCATTTTAAGGAAATTTAGTTTTGCTAGCTTGGTAGCGATGGGGTGGTACCCCATCGCCCATCAACCTAAGATTTTAAAGTATCCCCTAAATGGAAATTTTGTGTTTTTTTGAACTTTTATTTATTTTTCGTATATGACGTAATACTTCTTAAGAAGATTCCTAACCCTGCAAAAAAGAATCCTAAGCATAATAAGCTGGCTGGCGTTCCCCAAGTGATTTGATCTAGCATTTTTATCCCCTCCCATTTATTATTATATAGTATTTAATAGAATTTATCCAGATTTTCCCTTAAACAGGTGCCGCCACATGCCTATCAAGCTAAGAAATTAGTTGTTCTCCAAAACGAAAAAATTAACTAAATCCCCATAAATAACTATAGGAAGATAAAAACACTGTAGCTTTCGAATAAAGTTTGATCAAAATTATGTAATTGTTTGGTGATAATAAAATTGTTTCATTTATAATAAAATCATTTAAAAATTAATAAAGTTATTCAATTTATTCTGACGGTAATAATAAAATAATTAAAAAGTGAAAATATTTGTTTGGAAAATACGGTTACTCATTTGCGATATTTACGTAGCATGAAACAACTAATTACACTGTCTATAACTGAAATTCTCTTTGATTTCGAATGCCTTACAAATAAAAAAATAGCACGAATGTTCGTATTAAGGTATAATTATAAGTATCTTAAAATCAAAGGAGGTCTTGCCTTATGAGTCAAAGAATTTCCTACTATGATGTTGCACCTGATGGCATGAAAATTATGATGGATATGGAGAAGTACACTAAGAAGTCTACAATTAATCGAATTACTAGAGAACTTATAAAGATTAGAGTCTCTCAAATTAACGGTTGTGCTTTCTGCATGGATATGCATACATCCGATGCCCGTAAGATAGGTGAAACCGAACAACGAATTTATTGCTTGAATGCTTGGAATGAATGTGATTTTTATACACCTGAAGAGAAAGTTGCTCTTGAACTATCTGAGCATATTACTCTAATTCCCACTAAAAGAGTTCCTGAAGACCTATATAAGCGAGTACGTGAACACTATGACGAGAAACAATATGTTGACCTTGTTCTGGTAATTAATCAAATCAACAGTTGGAATAGAATTTCTATTGCAATGGGAAATACAGCAACTAAAAAATAATTGCTCTCAACGAACGGTAAATAAGAATAAAATTAAAGATGTTTAACAATCACAATGCAATTGTTTCATTTTTCTTTATTACGCAGTTATCATAAACTGTGACATAACCAAATTTTTGAAATTTATTGTTTCATCCTTTATAGCTTTTATAATAATATTATCTTGAAACACGAAGGGACTGAACTATGCGCAGATATCAATATCTTAACCCCAAAATAAAAACATAATGGAGGTAAAAATATTGATTACAGAACTACAAACCGAAAGATTAGTTTTAAGAAAAATGAAAGCATCAGACTCAGCTAGCATGTTTACAATTTGGGCTGATCCAGAAGTTACAAAATTTATGAATATCAATAGTTTTACTGATGAAAGCCAAGCGGTAGATATGATTGAAATGCTTGATAAGTTATCTCGGGAAAACAGAGCTATTCGTTATTCAATAATTGAATTAGAATCAAATGAAATTATCGGTTCTTGTGGTTATAATTCATTTGATTTCAAAAACGCCAAAGCAGAAATTGGTTACGATATTAGTAAAGCTTTTTGGGGTAAGGGATATGCGCCAGAAGCCATTCTCTCTTTAATGGATTATGCGTTTAGTACTTTAGAATTCAATAGAATAGAAGCAAAAGTTGAATCTGAAAACATCAATTCAATAAAAGTCTTACAAAAGTTAAACTTTACATTCGAAGGGACAATGAGAAAGTGTGAAAAATCTAATGAAAAGTTTATTGATCTAAGTATTTATTCAAAATTAATAACGGATTAACTTATATTACTTAGCCTACATTCCTTAAAATGTAGGCTATTAAATACCCTCAAAATGAAAAAAATACGTTATTCTTTCTGTAGAATCATAGGAAAGGATGGCGTTTTTTGTATGTCTATTTCTGTATCTGATGAATTACAACTATTTGCTCAAGAGATTCAAAGCTTTTTATCTCCAAATATCTTACGAGATCTTGCTAGAGATGTTGGTTTCGTACAACGAACAAGTAAATACCAAGCAAAAGATTTAGTCGCATTATGTGTATGGATGAGCCAAAGTTAGCCCTCGTTCCTCCATCATTTCCACCACATTACGAAAGCTTAAATTGTACCGTAGGTACCATCTAACCGTTAATAAAATAATGTCAGGTTGATAATGTTTCCATTTAAAAAAATTTTCCTTTTCCATACTGATTACACACCTTTTATAGAGTAATAGTATCAGTATGTCCAAGTTTGAAAGACTATTTTCAGTCATTTTAAATTTTCTGCACCAGAACCTAAATTACCGCTTGGCTACTCCATCTTATTCTACTTGGCCGGGCATCATGGATGATATGAGATTAGCAATCGACTATATTGTGAATCAATCATATGAATGGAATTTAAATCCACAAAATATAGGAGTTATGGGTGACTCAGCAGGTGGCTATCTAGCTGCAATGCTTGTTTTAAAATACGTGCAGTAATTCCAGTATATGGTCTTTATGATACAAAAAAAACTATGAACTACCTGAACAACAAGGGACCAATCATGTGATCTTGAAAATGATGGACACAACGCCTTATCAGTCAACTCAAGCTTATATAGATGCTTCTCCCATATATCAAATAAAGAAAGCAACAAATAACCCAATGTTTAAAAGTAGCTTTTTTGTTATTTGGGGAGAGAAAGATGAAATTGTTTCTCCGGCAGAAGGTATAAATTTTATTAAAGTTTTGAAGGAATATAATGTTAATACTGAATCTTTTTCTGTACCTGATCAGGGGAATTTTTGGTTATGTGTCGATAATATACGAGGTTCTTGCTCGATAGATGAATATCCAAATACAATAGTGTCCCCTGAAATTTTGAAGTTCTTAAAGGCAGAACTAACCTATTAGAGATAATTATAAGTAGGAGCTTCTTGGGAGGTAGATGATTGTTTATAGCCATCTAAGTTTACCAACCTATAAGGGGAGTTCCTACCCTAAAAAACAATGCCAATTACATTGTTAATTTCAGTGAATTAATACTGGTATTTACATCTCTATCATTATACGTGTGGCACATTAAGCAATCCTCTCACCAAGGTTTAGATATTGTATAACTTAGAAAATCAAATGCATAAATTGTGAAATTTATTGTATAAATATAAAATGTTAATATCTAGCATTTGGTATTGGATTGACACCAAAAAGTGGAATAATAAGTTTTATATGTACTTGACAAGTCTAAAAATAGTGGATATTCTTTAACATGAAACAAGCAAAAAAATTTTAATATTTATAACCTGTTAGGTGAGGCTCCTATACAAACACAGGCTATTGCCCAAAAATATCGAAAGATGCCAATGGGTAGAACAGGAATTGTCGGATTAAGGCTCTTCTTAAGATAGCTAAGTGATGAATGATTCATCCTTTACGTTGTATAGTGCCAAAACTCAACTAGGGGGGAATGAGCTTTATTTAGCTATGTCTTTTTTAAATCAACCTCCTTTAGTTGAATCACTAGGGGAGGTTTTTTATATGCAAAATTTTATTTGTAATAAATCTCTTAAAAAAGGGGGGAAAACTAATGATTGATGATATTGATCCCATATTTATTAAGAAATTTGTTTTCCCAGAAGTGGGAAAATGAATAAATAGTACTACTGTCCTTAAGGAGGAATTACGATGAAAAAATGTTTACAACAATTATTAACGACAAAAGACATACACCTAGAGCGAGAACTTTTAAAAACTCAGTCCTATGATATTGCAATGGGAATGAAAGATTTTCATCATGAAGATCAGATATCTTTAATGAAATGTTTTCCTATTGAAAAAGGAGCGAAAATTCTTAGTTACCTTACTCCAGAGGAGCAATATAATATTTACACCAACTTGTCTGTGGATAAAGGGGAAAAGCTATTAGCTAGGCAATCCATTGATGACCTCGTTGATGTAATTCTTTCAATTCATCCACTTCAGGCTGAAAAATTGATACAACTTTTATCTGAAGAATCTCAACAAAAAATTAGAGATCTGCTGGTTTTTCAACCTGGAACAGCGGGCAGCCTGATGACAATTGACTATATCGCTGCCAGGGAAAATTGGAAAGTGAAAGATACGCTGTCGCATATTAGGAAAATTGGGGCAGGGGTAGAATCTATATCGTATATTTATGTTCTTGATACACGTGGACAGCTTAATGGAATTGTTTCTATTCGTGAATTATTGCTAGCATCAGATGATAAGACTTTATCATCAATAATGGCATCAGATGTTATTTCAGTTTCAGTAGACTTAGACCAACAGGAAGCTGTACAAAAGCTAATGGATTATGATTTATCCGCTATACCTGTAACAACGATGGAAAATCGGATGATAGGTATTATAACCTTTGATGATGCAATGGATGTTTTCGAAGAAGAAGCAACCGAAGATATTCAAAAATTAGGAGGAAGTACCCCATTAGATAAGCCATATTTCGAAACCTCTATTTGGCATATATACCGTAAACGTATAGGTTGGTTATTACTTCTGTTTGTAGCAGAAGCATATACTGGTTCTGTACTTCGACATTATGAAGAAACTTTGACTCATGTAGTTGCACTGGCTTTCTTTATTCCATTGTTAATCGGAACTGGTGGAAATACAGGTACACAAGTTGTAACCACATTGGTGCGTGCTGTAGCTCTAAATGAGGTGAAATTTAAAGATATATTTCGTGTCATGAAAAAAGAGGCATTAGTAGGTGTTTTACTTGGGCTTACATTAGCCGTGGCAGCATTAATTCGTGCATACACTTTAGGCGTAGGTACTGAAGTCGCACAAGTTGTAGCTATTACAGGATTATTCATTGTTATTTGGTCGTCTATTGTTTCATCTGTATTACCTTTGATTCTAAATAAGTTAAAGCTGGATCCAGCTGTTATCTCGGGTCCGTTCATTACGACGTTAGTCGATGGGACGGGGTTAGTTCTGTACTTTACCATTGCAAAAATGCTATTAGGTTTATAAAAAATTTATTTTTCGTTTTTATCATTTTAGCCAAGAAGACTCCTTCCTCAAGGAGCGCGAAGTGAGTAGGTGGGAGATGAATTGGCCTCGGACAAAGAATGGCAGGAAGCCATCTTAATTGTTCGACATACATAAAGTGTTACTTCACTACCTACCGAATGTATGTTTGTTGTATAATAGACGCATACCGAAATGGAGGTGAAATGAATGATGATTAATAAAGCATATAAATTTCGTATCTATCCAAATAAAGCACAAGCGATCCTAATCAATAAAACGATAGGTTGTTCTCGTTTTGTATTCAACCACTTCCTATCCCTATGGGATAATGCATACAAAGAAACAGGAAAAGGTTTGACATATGGTACATGCTCTGCCAAACTTCCTGCCATGAAGAAAGAGTTTGTTTGGCTAAAAGAAGTGGATAGTATTGCGATTCAGTCGTCTGTTCGCAACCTTGCGGATGCTTATACACGCCTTTTCAAAAAACAAAACAATGCCCCGCGTTTCAAATCTAAGAAGAACAACGTACAATCTTATACCACAAAACAAACAAATGAAAACATTGCCGTTGTAGGAAACAAAATAAAATTGCCAAAACTAGGTCTTATTCGATTTGCCAAAAGTCGTGAAGTAAAGGGACGCATTTTAAATGCTACAGTTAGGCGGAACCCTTCTGGTAGATATTTTGTGTCACTATTAGTTGAAACAGAAGTGCAAGAACTTCCGAAAACACATTCTTACATTGGAATGGATGTAGGACTAAAAGATTTTGCCATTTTGTCAGATGGAACAACCTATAAAAACCCGAAGTTTTTTCAATCATTAGAAGAGAAGTTGGCTAAAGCACAGCATGTTCTTTCTAGAAGAATGAAAGGTTCTTCTCGCTGGAATAAACAGCGAGTAAAGGTAGCTAAAATTCATGAATACATGGCAAATGCTAGAAAAGATTACTTGGACAAAATCTCAACTGAAATCATCAAAAACCACGATGTTATCGGTATAGAGGATTTGCAAGTATCGAATATGTTAAAGAATCATAAGTTAGCAAAAGCAATTAGTGAAGTATCATGGTCACAGTTTCGAGCCATGTTGGAATACAAAGCAAAATGGTATGGCAAACAAGTCATTGTCGTATCGAAAACATTTGCTTCAAGCCAATTATGTTCTTGTTGTGGATATCAAAACAAAGACGTTAAAAATCTAAACCTACGTAAATGGGACTGCCCTTCTTGTCTTACACACCATGATAGAGATATTAACGCAAGTATCAATCTAAAGAATGAAGCGATAAGGCTTCTAACCGCAAGGACTGTGGAGCTAGCCTAATAAATTAGAGTTCGATAGAACTCTTTACTTAGGAATCCCCCTCTTCTAAACGAAGTGAAAGTGGGGGTAGTTCAATGTAATGTGGAATATATTTGGTGCAAATATTCCTGAAATGCAATCTTTATTTCAAACGGGTTGGTTCGTAGTAGGATTATTAACACAATTATTGATTGTGCATATGATTCGTACTCAACATATTCCTTTCCTACAAAGTACGGCTGCTAGACCTGTTTTGATACTTACAGGTTTAGTTATGATTATAGGGATTTCCCTTCCATTTACCAGGTTAAGTACCCAAATTGGCTTAACTCCACTTCCGTTGTATTATTTCCCGTGGTTATTTGGAATTTTAACAATATATGCTCTAGTTACTGAAATTATAAAGAGAATATACATCAGGAAGTTTAATCGATGGCTTTAAAACTAAAACATTTTGTTGAAGTTCATTGTACGTTGAAAAGGCGGAGTCTCTTTGGAGACTTCGCCTTTTCGGTATATCAGGAATTACTAGTAGCCTCATAATATTTCCTCATATATTCATGCCTCTGTTTATCTCTTGAGAAACTTTGCACCAGAACCATATATACCCTAGAAACACATGTTTCCCTACAGAAAAGGTGAATTCATCTTCCACTTAACTTATTGGTGCTATGCACCTTCACACAAATTGAGGGGGAAGTTTTCTTGGCTAAAAATAATCTAGATAGTTTAATTTCTAATTGTTCCTGTATCTTTTATTTTAACGTGTGTATTCACACGTATTTTAGCTTTTGAAAAAGCGCGCAACCAATCTTCTTTAACCTTTTTCCATTCTTTATATTGAAAAGCTCTAGCGTGTAATGATAAACCAATTGGATCAATTTTATTTCTCTGCATATCCTGTAACATGCCTTGTAATTTTTTATTGAACTCTTCCTGGATTTCATGTTCCAATCTACCTATATTCTTATTACCATGTAAACGAGTTTTAGTTAAGTTTCCGTTGGTTTTTTCAATTAAGGATACGTTCATACTTACATCTATATTAAAAATAAATTTACCTTTTTGGAAATCAACACTAATTTTTCTCTTTGCATTTTGTACCAAAACAGACGTATTTGGCTTTTTATCAGATTTTTTTGGAGAAAGAACAAGGTGTAGTATCATCCGACCTGTATTTTTTGACTTATTAATAAGGTTGAAAAACTTCACATCGGTTTTAGGAATCTTCGTTAAGTACTTTCCTTGATGATTTAAAAATGCAATTCCTACCGTATCAATTTCATTATTTGTTTTCTTGATAATGGGAACAGTTTGCGTCATTCCCTGTTCATTTTTTTCTCTCATTAATTGTTGAATCGTGGAAGAGACGGATTGATTATTTTGAATAGACGATTCGATTACACCATTTATATAAGATGGAAGTGATGGCTTATCAGGCCTATTAACTTTAAACACATCTTCTGCCGGTCCATCAACAAGCACCACTTTAGCATTGATGGTAGCGTAAGGATCACGGTAAGAGGAATCGAGCGCCTGTATCCAATTTTCTTCTTGTGCTAATTTATCCCCAATTAAAATAACTTCAGCTTTGGATGATGTCACATACCCTGTTAATTTCGTATCCATTTTGCTAAATCCATCATATATGGTTGACGCCTGAACCCAATGCTCTACAGTACTGCTTTGCTGTTTATGATGAAAGAGTGGTATGCTTGTGCCCACTTTTATGTTTCCATTAGAAGTACTATCTAAGCCGATTAAAAGGATTAAAGAAACTTTTTCAAGAGGAATTCTCTGACTACAACCAATTAAACATACACAACAGATTACAATCCATATCCATTTTCGAATCAAAGCTGTTTCCTCCTAGTAAACCAAGTAAAAACAATGCTGTAAGCGAAAAAGAAGATTGGTAATAGAATAAAGAAAATGATATTTAAGATATCCATAAGAGAATATATAAATAAATATTGATCCACATCGGGGTTTAGAAAAATGAATAAGCCGACTATTAATAGCATAAAACCAACCAGCACCCAATTGCGAACGGTTTTTTGAAATAAAATGGTCACAGATTCGAAACTGAAAAATAAATACGGATATATTGTAGTGGAAAATACAATCAAATAGTAAGCGATATATAAAATTTCTAATCGTTCTATGAAAGAAAAACGAACTCCTTTTAACAGATGAAATACTGGCCAAATTACGTCTTTTATCCCCTCCGGACTAAAGTATATATAAGAAAGAATAGTCACATATAGATAGAAAAACATGGTTCCAGTATTCGCTATTAGTATTCCTTTTATGGCTTTTTGTTTTTTTTGTAAGAACGGATAAATAAAATATGCAATTTCTAAGCCCGCATAAGGAGTAATGGTTTCTTTTGTTGCCTTTACAATAGGGTATAAGCCATCTTTAAAAATAGGTAGTAGGTGTAAAGGATTGTAGTTACTCTTTAGTGAAAAAAGAAGAAATAGTGGCATCCAAGTAGTGAAGAAGAAAACAAGCATAGAATAACTAGTAAGAGCCCTTAACCCACTCAGGGCTAAAATAATAAAAGGCAATAGTAATAATATGGAGATTTGATAAGCAGGAGTGGAAGGGAATATCCACACTTTTACAATATCAGTTGCCTTTAATAAAGTATTAAAACCAGCAAAAAATAGATAAAAGGCATATAAAAGAAGAAAAATTGTCCCTAGCCATTTACCAAAGTATGCATTTAAGATCTGAGAGAAATTCTTGTTAGGATTTTTTCGTAACATTAATATAATAATTACGCCAATTATAGAAGTAATTATCCATCCCAGAATGATAGAAATCCAGCCGTCTGTACCAGCGGTAGTGGCAAGAGGGCTTGGCATAATTAACATACCTGATGCAAGTTGCAGTGAATGAATGAAAACAATATATTCGAATAATGTTATACTTTGGAATTTAAGATTCCCCATGCGAGCCACCTTCTTTTTTCTTTCTTTGTTTCGGCTGTCCTGTGCTCGAGCGGGTGGTGATCATAGAAATAGGAAATCTTACAAAAGAATCTTTTAACTCTTGGAGACGAAATGGTGCTATTGGCAATCCATATGGTGAACCATAGGAAGTTAGTGAAACAAAATGAGCAAATAAGAGCATTAATCCACTAACAATACCTACAATTCCAAAAAAGTAGGCAAATAACATCATTGGAAAACGAATAAGCCGAATACAACTTGATAAATCATAATTAGAAACAACAAATGATGCAATGGCAGTAATAGATACGATAATAACCATAACATTACTCACAAGTCCCGCTTGAACAGCTGCTTGTCCAATTACAATCCCTCCAACAATTCCAATGGTTTGTCCAATTGGTTGTGGTAGACGAATACCAGCTTCACGAAGCATTTCTAATGTGATTTCCATAATAAATGCTTCTAGTAAAGGCGAGAAAGGGACTTTAATTCTTGACGTTGCAATAGAAGTATATAGATCTAAAGGAATGATTTCAAAGTGGAATGAAACCATTGCAATATATATTGCGGGTAAAAATATAGCTATAATAAATCCTAAAAATCGTAATAAGCGAAAAGATGATGCAATCAGCCAATGTACATTATAATCATCGGGAGTCTGAAAAAATCCAATTAAATTCATTGGAACGATCATTGCACCAGGAGATCTATCAATTAACACTGCTACTTTACCATCAAGAATATGATTAGAAATAGCATCTGGGCGTTCACTTAAATAAGCCTGTGGAAAGGGAGTCCAATTTTGATCTTTTGTAAAGTTGGACAATTCTCCTACGCTCAATACTGTATCAGTTTTAATTTTACAGATTCTTGTCTCCACTTCCTGTACCACATCTTCGTTAGCTACATCGCCTAAGTAAAGTAAATATACAAAAGTAGTGGCCCGTTCTCCGATTGTCAATTCTTTGATTTTTAACTCAGTAGAAGGAATATATCTACGAATGAGACCTATGTTTTTAGTGGCATTCTCAATAAACCCATCATGAGAACCTTTAATGGTAACTTCTGAAATAGGTTCCTGAATCGATCTTTCTGCCCATCCCTTTGTATTTATGAGAAGGGCTTTCTTTTCTCCTTCCATAAACAGTACACATTGTCCCTCGAGCAGCCCTTTTTTAATTTCATTCCATGTATATACTGTTTTTGTATAAGTAGCAATAATATTAGAATTAAATACTTGCCTGTCTTCATTTACTTCTTGTAATAATGGTGTAACGACATTTCCTTTTAGTGCAAAACCATCTGTCAGACCTTCAAAATAATATAGTAAAACATTCGTTTTTGTTTTTAATTGTAATGGATGTTCAACTAAATCGGCACAAATATCAAAGATCTGTTCTAATGTATTCTTAAGTTCTTGTAAATTATTTGTCTGGATAGTTTCAACAATGGTATTTTCCATGGTTTCTAAGGTCTTTTCATTTAAAGACATGATTTACACCTCATTACGTATAATAGTCGTGTTTTTATTATTTTAATATAATCAAATTTTATTCATTGGGATAGCAACACATCGCTATCAACTTGAAATTTGGTGGCACCCCCAGAACGAAATTTTAACGAATTCCTCGAAAGAATTCTCCTTCCTCAAGCGCGTGAAGGGCGTAGCCCAGCGGTAGGTGGGAGATGAATCTCGGTTGGGTGTAGCCAAAAAGCTTTGCTTTTTATTTTGCCTCTGATATAATCAGTCTTATAAATTATAAAGGTTGGTATATCAATGAAATTAGACGGAAATAATCATTCAGTGTTCTTGTTGTATTATCATCTTGTGTTGGTCGTAAAATACAGAAGAAATGTGTTTGATGATGATATGTCAGATTATGCAAAAGACATGTTTGTCAGGTTATCCGAGAATTACAACATAACACTGGTAGAGTGGAATCATGATGTAGACCATGTTCATATTTTGTTCAAGGCACATCCGAATACAGAAATGACAAAATTCATCAATGCTTATAAGAGTGCAAGTTCTCGACTAATCAAGAGAGACTTTCCACAAGTGAAAAAGAAACTTTGGAAAGAGATGTTTTGGTCAAGAAGTTTTTGCTTACTAACTACTGGTGGTTCTCCAATAGATGTAGTAAAGAAATATATTGAAAACCAAGGTGAAAAGTGAGGTGAAATGATATGACAAAGCATAATAAAGCATATAAATTTCGTTTGTATCCAACAGAAGAACAAGCATATCTTATGCGTAAAACCTTCGGTTGTGTACGTTTCGTGTATAACAGAATGTTAGCAGAACGGAAAGAAGCGTACGAAAAATACAAAGATGATAAGGAACAACTAAAGAAACAAAAGCTTCCAACTCCTGCGAAATATAAAGCAGAATTTGAGTGGTTAAAAGAAGTTGATTCATTAGCTTTGGCAAATGCTCAACTAAACTTGCAAACTGCCTATAAGAATTTCTTTAGTGGTCAAAATGACTTCCCAACATTCAAAAGTAAAAAAGACAGAAAGTCTTATACAACGAATGTAGTAAACGGAAATATTATGTTGCTTAATGGTCATATCAAATTGCCAAAACTGAAAATGGTACGTATCAAACAGCATAGAGAAATACCACAAGACTATATGATCAAGTCATGTACGATCTCCATGACACCTACCGGTAAATACTATGTGTCCGTCTTGACTGAATACGAAAAAGAGATTGTAAAAAAAGAAGTAGAAACATTTGTTGGATTAGACTTTGCGATGGATGGATTATATGTTAGTTCTGAGGGTGAGAAAGCCAATTATCCTAAGTTCTATCGTAACATGTTAGACCGATTAGCAAAGGCACAACGAGTATTAGCAAGACGAAATAAAGGTTCTGAGCGTTGGAATAAACAACGTATTCGTGTAGCTAAGTTACATGAGAAAGTAGCTAACCAACGTAAGAATTTCCTTCATCATGAGTCTAAAGAGTTGGCTACTAATTTTGATGTTGTAGCTATTGAAGACCTAAACATGAAAGGAATGTCGCAAGCACTTCATTTTGGAAAAAGTGTTGCTGATAATGGGTGGGGTATGTTCACTTCTTTCTTAGCTTATAAACTAAACGAACAAGGAAAACAACTTGTGAAAATAGACAGATGGTTTCCTTCCACAAAAGCATGTAGTAGTTGTGGAAATGTGAAAAATATATCATTGTCTGAACGAGTATATTCTTGCATATGCGGTGTAAATCTCGATAGAGATTATAACGCAGCTATCAATATCAAAAATGAAGCAATACGTCTATTAGCGTTAGCATAAATAGCAATAAAATAACCTTTGGAACAAGGGAGTTAGCTCGGCTGTCTTAGGACGAATTCGTTAGCTATCAAAAGTAACGACTAACCGAGAAGCCCCCACTTCAAACAGTCCGTTAGGACGTTAAGTGGCGGGTAGTTCACAGAACATTAATTTTACATATTACAAAATCGTACAAGTATATTAGCATATAGAACAATTCGATATTGTTGTAGCACAAGGGAAAGAGAAGTATGTTGGCTCAGCAGCACCTTCCGCTGAAGATTTACAAGCAAAAGGTGCAGAAATGAAGGCTGAACAAAAGAAAGAAATAATACACCTTTTAAAACATTTTTAAGAAAAATCGGGAATATATTCAGCCCTTTAATTCCAGCTTTTGTTGGAGCTGGTTTAATCGCGGGTATTGCATCAATTTTGTCAAACAATATTACTGCAGGAAACTTAGACAGTGCTACATGGCAGCAGTATGTAACTATTTTTAATGTTATTAAAAATGAGATATTTAGTTATTTGGTTATTTATGTAGGGATTAATGCTGCAAAAGAATTTGGAGCAACACCATCTCTTAGTGGATTCATTAGTGGTGTAACCCTTTTAACAGGAGTAACAGCTGATCCACCAATAAACAATATATTCAACGGTGAACCATTATCACCAGGTCAAGGAGGGGGAAACAAATTTAACTCTGTGTTTCTTCAAATTTTCGTTTTTGAATATATGCTTGAGCATGAATAATTTCTTCCTGAAGCTCTTTTAATTCTTTCATAGATTCTGATTCAATAGTCATGTAAGTAGTAACTAAACTGATCATCATATCCATCTTCTCTACTATATTTTGAATGACTTGTTCAGATTGCTCTTTTTTAGGGTGTTGTATTGCCTTTAATACATTTTCTATATAATTTTTCTTTCTTTGCTGGATATCATAAATAAACTGTTGTGTGTTTGAGTTCATTTGTTGTTCCTCCGTTTTGGATATATTTCCATTCTATCATATTTGAATAGGAAATATTGGATTCCCCTAAATTTACACCTGTCTCGTACATCTCCTCAAATATACAAACTAATTCCTTAACGTACAGGGAACCAGTTTAGATGTATCTAAACATACAATTTCCCCGAAATGATATAGTGAGACCAGATAGGTGTTTATGAACCAAAATCTATATGTATTTCGATTTTTTCTTATTGAACTAACGGAACAGATTAGCATCAAAACAATATTTTGTGTTATTGCAGTAAAAGAACGTTGATTAATGGTTTAAATTAAGTAATGATTGAACCAGTTAAAGAGTAGATAATGGGTTTCAATGTTATTTTTATGTTTAAGGCTATTAAAACTTGAGAGGAGGGAAATTCAATGGAAAAGGAATTTCCTATAATTGAAACAAGAAGATTAATTTTAAGAGCAGTAACAACAGAAGATGCTAATGATATGCTTAAATATCTATCTGATAAAGATGTTGTGAAATCTATGGGGTTAATACCTTTCCAAACTGTAAAAGATGTATGGGATGAAATAGGGTGGTATAAATCTATATACGAAGAAGGTACAGGAATTAGATGGGGAATTACACTAAAAGATTCTGGTAAGGTTATAGGAAGTTGTGGTTTTCTTAATATGCTTACGAAACATTATCGAGCTGAAGTTGGATATGAATTAAGCAAAGATTACTGGGGAAAAGGGATAGCTAGTGAAGCATTGGAGGCCGTTGTTAAGTATGGCTATCATCACCTTCAGTTAGAAAGAATTGAGGCTTTAATTGAACCTTCTAATCTCCCATCACAAAAACTAGTAGAAAAGCAAGGCTTTAGAAGAGAGGGGTTGCTGAGACATTATGAATTTACTTGTGGTAAATTCGATGATTTATATATGTATTCAACCATAAGAGAAGATCATAATATTATTTAAAGTATAGTTTTGGCGAAAGAGACTTTTAATAAGGTCAAATATGGGTTTAAAATAAAGTTTAACTGTTTGTAATAAAGTTGCACCGTTTATAAAAATGATAAACCGAAATTACAGATAGATTTCGGTATGCTACGGTTAGTTTGAAACAAAGAAGAACTGTTCATAAAAAGACTGATTAAAAGCCTGTATTATCAATACGGGCTTTTAATCAGTCTTTTTTCAAAACTCCTCTTTCTATTTTCTTTTAGATCAAAGTTATTAACATTACTTTGATCAATCTTAATTTTAAAGTTACAGAAAGTATTTCTTCATTTTTCACTACTCCTTTCGTTGGATATCGTTATAGAAGATGATGTTATATCAATTACTAATTTTATATACATTGATTTATAAAAGCGAAAAAGGATAAAAAAGCTTGAAGCTGACGCTAGGTCATTTTATATACTGTTTAGTAACTACTTCGTGTTCTCGAGATAAATTAGATTAAAAAATTAGGAGGTTTTTAGATGAAAATGAGAGATATTATTATTTATGGGTGTGTCATTATAGGAGCAGGTATTGGATTGACAATGGATCATGGATTTCCAGGTGTACTAATTGGTTTGGGTGCAGGATACTTACTTCAGAATTTTTTTTGTAAAGAAGAATAAAAGCATAAAGACTTGTGGTAAGAACAAGAGAGAAAAGAAGATGATAAGTTAGAATGGAGAAAACGGTTGTTAACGATAGAGTCTTAACGTAAAGGAAGGTAGGTTTATCAGTTGATACACATTAATAAGGTTGGAGAGCTGACAGGTGTTACAGTAAGAACACTGCGTTACTACGATAAAATTGGCTTATTAAAACCAGCATCTAAAACAGAGGGCGGCCATCGTTTATATACGAATGAAGAAATAAAAAAACTACAGCAGGTTCAATTTTTAAAAAAGATTGGATTTTCGTTACACGAGATTAAGAATATGCTTGCTTCCAGTGAGTGGGATTGGTCGGAGAGTTTAAAGAGTCAATTATCTTTTGTAATAAAAGAACAGGAAAATTTAAAGAAAATAGAGTTATCCATACGGGAATTGATACATGGAATTGCGATAGAAGGGACAGAAAACTGGACCGCGATTCAGAAGATTATGCAATTATCCAGTAAAGATAAAGAAATACAGCAGTATTATCGCGAATCTTTATTTAAAGACAGAGATATGAAATTATGGGGAAAGGTTCCCAATATGACAAGTAACAACTCAGATTCACTCGAATGGATTGCTCTGATAGGTCAGTTAAAGCGTTATATGAAGGACGGTCCAAAAGCATTCAAGGTCCAAAATATTATTAGAAGAATGGATGAAAAGCGCTTAGAGGAATTTGAAGGTGAGGATGAATTTTTAGATATGCTGTGGGAAATAAGGATGTCGCCAAAGCAATCAGAGAAACTGAGATTATATCCGCTTGAGCAGGATGTGCTTGAGTTTATGGACCAGGCATATGCCATTTTTATAGCTAAAAAAAATAATCCACAACAAGAATAAAGGGGAAAGAATGGTGAGTACAGAACTACTTCTCCTGATAGGGGGGATGGCCCTATTGGACACGTTAAGCCCTGGCACATTAGGGGTAACGGTGTATCTGCTTTTAACAGATAATAAGAGACTTACCAAACGTTTATTGGTTTACTTATTGACGGTAGCAGGATTTTATTTTGCTGTTGGAGTTTCACTCATGTTAGGATTAGGGTTTTTGCTTGATAATATTTTTAGCGTATTTCAAAATCGAATGGTCAGTTGGATGGTCTTTATTATTGGATTGGTATTGTTCATTGCAAGTTTTTATGTTCCAACAAAGAAAAATACAGGACTACCTGCACCAAAATCAAGAAGTATTCTTTCAATGGTTGCGCTGGGATTCACTACCTCACTAATTGAAGTAGGTACTGCTTTTCCGTATTTTGTAGCAATTAGTATAATGACTACTTCTAATCTATCATGGATGGAATGGTCTTCTATTTTAGTTGGATACAACTTTATCATGGTGTTTCCTCCCCTTGTGCTGTTTCTCTTCTATCTCCTATTTGGTCGACGGATGCAAAAACCTCTTGAGAAGCTTCGGGTAAAAATCGCTAATAATACGGGATCGGCTCTTTCGTGGATTATGTGTATTGTTGGAATCGTTCTGATTTTTTATAGCGTGGATTATTTGTAGGGCGTTTCATGACTTTATTTATCCTTTTACGCTACGGGAGGATTGGTAGGAAAGCTTGGCTTCGGTTTGTTATCTGTATTTTGGCTAACATCGGCATATCAAGCATTAAACAGAGTTAAGAATAAAAAAATTCAAGACCATCGGAATTGGATGATCAGAAATTATTCTTTAACCTTTGCGGCAGTTACATTAAGAATTTGGCTACCTTTATTTGTATTGCTATTTGGACTGGAGCATTTCGAACTTAGTTATGCTGTTATTGCTTGGTTAGCGTGGGTGCCAAATTTAATCATTGCAGAATTATTTATAAAACAAAGTCTTAATAAAGGACAACAACAGAAAAATGCTGATTTACATTTTTGATGCAAATTTGATGTGATATTGAGGCAAGAACTCTTAGGTATTTCAATGATTTTCTATAAAAATACAATATTTATTTTGTCTTTTAAATATTAACTTCACAAAAGATACAATTTATTTCTTTTTTTGACAATTATCCGAATAGAAAATTTTCATTTAGGGGGTATATTAAAACCTTAGCTTGATGGGCATGGGGTAACCATATCATTTCGGGAAAATTGTACGTTTAGACACGATTTAGACACAAATAAGCCAGTTTCCTGAACGATTTAGAAATCGGCTTTTAAATTTCAACTTACATCCATCATCAATTCAATATTCATTGAAGGATATGTACTAAATGATTTGTTCCGTTACAGCTGTCCGCAAAAAAAGGTAGCCTTTCATCTCTATCAATTTAAGATAGCAATTACACTCTATAAAGAAAAGACACCCACACGAGTGTCTTTTTCTAAATCGAACCATTTCGATTTATTTTCATACTTAATAAGCTTCTTAAGAGCATGTTAAATCATAGCTATGCGTATAAATTTCAATTAAGTTTCGTTGTTTATCCGGATTATAAAAATAAGAGTGACATTATAGATTGCAGTTCAAAATATTTTAAACAGCACATAAAAGATTTATGGGACAACTTACCGGTTTTTCGTGATGATATGAAAAATGTTCCAACTTTCCATATACCAAATAATAAGGAACTTATAAGAAAAGCTCTTAGTAATACTGACTTTATGGTTAATTAAAAGTGTACTGCAAATAGTTATTTTTATCCTTGTTGAATCAATTAGGTGTAGTTTTATATACAGTTTGAGCAAAAGTTTTAATCAATCTTTTTTATTAAAATCAAATTAGCAATTAGAATAGAGGCAACCATTTTGATCAATCTTTGTTCAAAATGGTTGTCTTTCATTTACCACAAAATAAAGCTTCATCAAATCTTTTTTTTCAAACTTTATTCTAAGGCTACACATCTAATGTTAAAAATTAATTTGCATGGACTAAAAGATTTTGATTTTCCTCTTTTTTCTCTAACAAAATTACTTTCGTAAAGGTTATACCCCAAGTAACAGCAGCAATTAATATTAAATATATTACGTAGTTACTAATAGAAGCTCCACTATATGTTAAGCGCAGATAGCCTTGAATTGCATTTGATGCAGGCAAGAAGTCTCCAATATTCTTGTAAAATGGCGACAAAAAAGAACTTGGAACGATATACCCCGCTGTCATTAACTGAAGGGGTACCAAGGCTGTGTTAATGAAAGCGGCCCAATGATTCATTAACACAAATGTCATTTGAGTTAAACAAATACATGCAAGGTATACAAGAATTTGAAATCCCCACATTATCCAGAATGAAGCTACAGTTTCTACAAAAAACATAGTGAAGCCGGTAATTACCAAGGGTGCAAGTATGGACACAGCAACTAATATTATTTGTCTAGCCCAGAATAAAGCCCACATTCCATGCTTGGCTTTTAGCATTAAAGTGGAAACATTAAGCTGAATGGTCATAGTCATAACTGCAATGTAGGATATAAACCCTAGAATCATAGGAATCATTGTAAATGAAAAGTTAGATACTTCATTATCCTTGATAATGTTGGATTGGACATCATCTTGATGTGAAATATGTAGCACTTTTCTGCTAATCATCGTAGTAATCTTCTCGGCAGAACTCTCAAGAACAGATATGGCCACATTAGCATTTGCCTGATTTACATAATACGATATCTCACTATGTCCGGTACCGATAGATTCTTTAAAATGACCTGGAATGAACATGACCATGTCTACCATACCATTGTCCATTTCATCGCGTGCTTGTTCAATGGATGTAAATTTGTGGAGTTGGAAGGGGAGAGTCGTGTCTAATGCATTAAATACAGACTCTGTAAGAGTTGTATCTTCGTTTACTAATCCGATCTTTAGCTGATCTATTCGAGTAGTTGCTCCGTTATACCCTGTTAACCATAGAATTGAAAATAATAATGGTAGTGCGAATGCAAATAACAGACCAAACTTCGTATATGACAGTTTAAAATAACTTTTTAATGTTTTTGAAATATTCATAATGTGCTCCTTTAATAATTAATAGTCTAGACGATAATCGGCTGTGCATGTACTTGTGTAAAATATAATCCAGATGATTTTCATCTGGAATGTTTTGAGAAGACCTCATTAAGTAAATGAACAAACTGTTTGGCCTCGGCTGGTGGTAATACATCCACAATGGAACGACTTACATCTTGCATTACAGGAAGTGCTTCAAAATAAATGTCCCTGCCTGTGGGGGATAGAAACAACAAAATAACTCGTTTATCCTCATGACTGGATTTTCTTAT
Organism: Bacillus sp. NPDC060175; assembly: GCF_042728695.1. Lineage (NCBI taxonomy): Bacteria > Bacillati > Bacillota > Bacilli > Caryophanales > Bacillaceae > Bacillus > Bacillus sp. NPDC060175. Next base: position 5,821 of record NZ_JBHWYR010000048.1, on the reverse strand, counting down.
GATATACTCTTTGTTTTCTAGCCTCTCAAGAGTTTTTCCCACGCTGGTTTGATCCTTATCTTCCAATCCTGCTAACTCTTTTTGAGATATGCCTTCATGTTCAAAAAGGTGGTGTAGAATAATGAATTGTTCAGGGGTTAAACCATATTTATTTAACGCATGGTTTGATTTTTTTTTAATTAGAAAATACATTCTAGTAAATAAATAACTCACAGCACTCTCTTGTGGAATCAAAATAGAGCTCCTTTCATTGGAAATTAAATGCACAGCCTATCATTCAAATCGTATTTTACCTTCGAAATCTCTACAAGTCAAGTTGAAGGTAGAGAACGAACATAGGGGGTACCGCCACATTGCTATCAAGTTAAGATTTTTAATTACCCCCATAACGAAATTTTTATGCATCGTTGACTACTGATAATGAGACGTTATGTTAACCAAGCATGCATATAATATACAACCAAAATCAAACAACATATCACTTCTTTCAAATGGTAAAATAGGGAAAAAGGAGGTTCTAAATAATGCCTTTAGAAACCAGTATTTATTACATAGAAGTTGCTATTATTTTAGTAATCATCGGTGCACTGTTTGGCGGGATTATACGTATAATTCGGCATACCAGCAATCGCAAAAAGCAAGATCAAGTTGAGCAAAAGTTAGATAGGGTTATTCAACTATTAGAAAAACAAAACAAAGATTGATCCTCCCTCCAAACAGGAGGGGTTTGCAATAACTTCCAATAACGAAAATTATGTAAATAAGCTGTCCATATGGGCAGCTTATTGTATTTTTTGCTTAGCGTGGTTATTTTCCAAAATATGTCACTACCCCATCGCTATCAAGCTAAGATTTTGCAAAGTCAATTTTAGGCGAGATTTTTTCTTTTTTCTAAAGGGAAAATGTAGATGATTGAAAGATTTGCATACGAAATAAACCCTAACGGGTTTCCTTTTTTGAATTAAGCTGCTTGGTTATCAGACATGGTACATTTTGGCTCACCCATACACATAAAGCTACTAAATCTTTTGCTTGGTACTTACTGGTTCGTTGTACAAAACCAATATCTCTAGCAAGATTCCGTAAGGTATTTGGAGATAAAAAACTTTGAATCTCTTGAGCAAATAGCTGTAATTCGTCATACACAGAAACAGACATAAAAAACGCCATCCTTTCCTATGATTCTACAAATAGAATAGCGTAATTTTTAATTTAAGGGAATTTTGTTCTGCTATCTTGATAGCAATGGTGCCCTACACCAAAACGGCTCAATTTCATCGTTTTGTGGTAGCTTATTTTATTAGGCTGATAGTTATTTTGCACTTACAATCAAAGTAGACTCTATCCTTGTTGAAACACTCTTAGCGTACGATAGAGTGGCCTTTTTCGTGTCAAAATTTTCTTGGTGTAGATTTGAAATAAAATTACCATGTTTATAAAAAAGATGAGATGTTTTATACCTTTAATCAAAGAATTCTAAGTAAGTTTTGATCAAACTTTATTTCAAACCAGCATTAACATTTTTTGTAATTTCCCTTGCAAATATACGTTTACTGTGTTTAATATGTATTAAACACAGTAAACGATAGGGGTGTGTGAAATGAAACAGGGAATATTGAACGATGATCAGAAGGAATTGATAGAAGATTTTGGGACTTATATAGAATCTTCAGGCGGTGCAAGATCGCTTGGCAAGATATGGGGGTACTTATTGATATCAGGTACTCCAAAATCACTCGATGACATGGTAAACGATTTGCAAATTAGCAAAGGAACGGCGTCATTGTCCGTTCGACAAGGTGTTCAAATTTCTTTATTTCGTAAGGTTGGGGTTCCTGGTAGCAAGAGGGATTTCTATCAACTACATTCAGATGCATGGGCATTGACTTTGCATACGAGCATTGCACAGGGAAACATGATGACACAATATTTGTGTAGAGCAAAGGAGCTAGTTCTTAAAGAGGAAGCCGCGCCTATAATCGATGAGAGTATCGAGTTTTTCGAATTCGTTATCCAGCAATCGAAGCAAATTTTAGTTCAGTGGGAAGAGCGAAAAGGGAGTAGTACAAAATAGGAGGATATATTATGCCAAAAGTTACTGCAAACGGAATCACTATTCATTACGAAATTAAAGGCCAGGGATTTCCCATACTATTTCTGCACGGAAGTGGATCATCATGGAAAATGTGGGAGCCTCAATTCGAGGCTTTCTCTGCACACTATCAGATGATTATGCCTGATTATCGAGGACATGGAGATTCGACAAAGGAATTTCCGAATAATAAATACGACCATCATGTTATCGTGGAGGATATCAAATGCTTTCTAGATGTACTTGGAATCAGCAAGATTCATGTTGTAGGAGTTTCGCAAGGCGGTCAATTGGCTACATTGCTGGCGATAAAATATCCAGCATACGTAGATAAACTTGTCGTATCTAATAGCTATAGTGAGATGCCTACATTGGCAGCCAATTGGGTGCTGTCGATATCGAATTTTATATTCAGTCTGCTTCCATACAATATGATTATAAATCTCATGATGAAATATTATAAAGATGATCCTTATACACAGCGTATTTTAAGAAATTCTTTTTCAATTGATAAGAACATGCTACTTGCAATGAAGAAAGCACCATTTCCAACACATACTGATCAACTGCATCGAATTCAGTCACCTACGCTTGTAATGGGTGGTGAGGGAAAATTAATGCCCGGCGTTGATGAAGGGAAAGGATCCCGCATTATTTTCAACCATGTTCAAAATGCTAAGCTCGCACTATTCAAACATGCATTCGATCCATTAAACACGATGCGCCGGGATATCTTTAATGAGATGATAATTGAATTTCTAGAAGACAAGCCTTTGAAACAATATAAGGATGTAACAGCATTCAGTAAATAAAAACAATAGAGTTTACAAGGTTTACTTTCTTCGAAAAGGATATCTTTTCTTATTAGGGTACCGCCCATGCCCATCAAGCTAAGAAAAAATTAATACCCATAGCCATCAACTTAAGATATCGGTTGTTCCCTAAAACGAAAAAAACGAGTTAAATTTACATAAATAACTGCCAAGAGATAAAAATTTCGTTTTGGGGGTACCTCAAAATCTTAGCTTGATGGTGATGTGGCGGTACCCCAATTTAGAGGAACTAAAAAATCCGATTTCTGAATTCTTTAGAAATCGGATTTTTATTGACATGATTTACTCATAGGGTCTGTTTAATCTTCAGTTATTTTATTTTGAATCATCTGTATAAATTCACTGAGATTGTTGCTTTGGATATTTCTGATGCTCACTCTTTCATTTTTATTCCAAAAAAGTATACTGGATACACCAAATAAATTCTTTTTTTCTTTCAATTTTGATAGGTTTTCATAAAAATATTCATTAATCCATGCATCACCAACTAAATCAGGCCCGTAAAAAAATAATCTTTTATTTGTAGCAACTAGTACTCCAGGACGTACAGGATGCCGATATTCAAAAATGTCTAAAGAACCATGTAAAACATCTAAAACTTTTTCATCTGAAGATAATATTGTCTTGGCTCGGTCTAATAAATTTTGCATTGTAGGACTCCTTTATTATCTAATATAAATCAATTATATCTGAAAATTCATAGAATTTTAAACTAATTATTCTAATATCTAATTAATTTGCGGGTGGTGTCAGCTATGCTGGTACTACCCCTATATAAGAAGCTGTACCTAAAAGATCGTTAAAAATGAACTTTTAGATACAGATTCTTGTTTTAGTTTTGTAAGTGGCTCCAAAAAGAAGGAATCGTTGCTGTACCCCCATTACATATATATAATGTAGCTTTGAAATAAAGTCGAACCGTTTATAAAAAAGTTAAATCGTTTTGCTTTCCAGAACGAAAAAAACTAATCAGGCAGACAGTCGTGGTGTAACCGGACATTTGCGATACCATTTCAATAGAGGTGGTTGTCCGTTTCACCAATGCTTAAGGGTACGATTCTTCAGAAATGGAGGTCGCATTTTCATATTTATAAAAAAGATGGGAATTCAACTATTAAATCTTAGAAATCTTTCTAGACAAGAGGAGATTGTGACGAATATGTATGTGGAAGCTAAGCTGCAGTTTTCACACTATTTTAGATCAAGTGTTTCCAGAATAACGACAAAAAACTTGGAAGTAAGCAAATTATCAATTGGTATTCTACAGATTTCTTTTGGAGTGGTTTTAGCTGAAGTTACAAAATATAAAATGGAAAAATTCACAAAACTATATAATACTCCAATTATTTTGGGAATATTAATAGTGTGAAGCTTATAATTGAACTGGGTGATTAAAAGTGACTATACAAAATAAAAAGATAATTGATATCTGTGATGACCGCAGACTATTCAATAAATATTCACGTAACAGTATTCCAAGCGTAATTTTCATAGCAGGGTTAGGCGATAGCTATGAGACATGGAAAAAAGTCCAAGACCGAATATCGCAAAAAACATCAACCTTTTCCTATAACAGGTCGGGTATTGGCAGGAGTCAAGTCGCATCCGTCCCGACGACTTGCTATGATCTAGTCGAGGAGCTCAACGAATTGTTGCTAGCGCTTGAAGTGGAGAGGCCCTATATATTGGTGGGACATTCTTTTGGTGGTTTGGTCGCTAGATTATATGCCAGCCTTTATCCACTGAACATCTGCGGTATGGTTTTGATTGACGCCGCACCGGAATATAAAGAACTTGCCTATGAAAAGGTTCTACCCGAAAATCTGCTTGCAGGAAATAGGGAATATTACGAGAATCCTATGTTGAATAGTGAGAAGATTGATAAAATACAAAGCTATAAGCAAATCGTTGATCATTCAAATCAAAGTAACCTCCCTCTCGCAATTATTACAAGAGGTTTACCTGACAATGGTGAAGAGGGATGGCCATCTCAAGAAATATTGGAAATTGAGCAAAGACTCCAAGCAGAATTCCAATGGCTGTCAACGTCAAGCAAGTACCGGATTGCTAGTCGAAGTGGACATTATATTCATCATGATGAGCCAGAAATTGTTATAGAGGAGATTATGTTAATGTTGAAGGAGATGGGAAAATGAGCGATATAAGATTGAAATTCATGATGGATCTGCAAAGAATTGAGGGGGTACGGAAACGATTCTGGGTATGAGGGGCCACTCAGGGAAAATATTCAAATTGATACTATAAATATAAACAAGAAACCTATCTTCGGATAGGTTTCTTGTTTTAAAATAAAGATGATTGAATATTAAAACACATATATAGCCTAGGGGGATTAGTTATGCCTAGTATTCAAGATACGATATATCGGCGTACCACCAACATTTTAACGAAAATATACGCTAAGCAAATTTCGGCATAAAAAAACGTTGATTTTGTATCCCTTATTATTTGACATAACCATGATTCAGTTTGGTTAGTTTTTCATTAATGTTAAAAATTCTTACCCTAATATCTTTAACACCAGACGCTTGAAGTCTATTCTTATGCATTTCAGCATATTTTTCAGCATCTTGTTTTTCTTCAAATACATAGATGCCTCCAGCTTCTTTTTTATCTTGATTCTCTGTCCATATTTTCCAATGGAACCCTTCTTCTTCGTTAATACTTTTTGCTAAATCCCAAAATGCTTTTTCCATTTCCTCATCAAAAGGACCTTCAAAAGGAAAATCAACTTGTAATAAATATGCCATTTTCAATCGCTCCTATTTTAAATATTTTTCAATGTGGTACTACGCCTTATAAATATTCCTTTTTTTGTACCAAAAATCTACAAATAAAAAAATAAGATCGGGAAACACGATCTTATCTTTAAAAC
>NZ_JBHWYR010000047.1:0-43207 GCF_042728695.1 Bacillus sp. NPDC060175 | reverse complement strand
GATTAATATGAAAGAAACGTCTTATTTAAGCTGGATTGATAAAGGAACGAGCAGGAAATTTATAATTGCAAAAAACAATAATAGGTTCGTTGGTCTACAAGGAACGTTCCAAAGCATAAATAAAAAAAGTATTTGTTCATTATGTCATGGGCATGAAGAAGTAGGGATGTTTTTAGTTGAAATAAAAGGAAAGATCCCAGGAACGTTTGTTAAAAAGGGGAATTATATTTGCAAAGATGGTGTTGCTTGTAACCATAACATGAAATCGCTTGATAAATTACAGGATTTAATTGAGAGATTGAAGAAATAAATAGAAGACCTCTAGTACTTAAACTGGAGGTTTTTATTTTTTGAAGAAGTAGTAATAGATTTCCTTTGTAGATGTAGATTAAAAATAAAGTTTGATAAAAATATCTATTTCGATACAGTTGCTTATTTTGAAGGAGGTAAAACATGGATTACATTTCACCGAAAGATGAGGTGTTAAAGGTGAAACGGTGGCCTAAAGATACGATAGCGGCCGGTCGTGGTCATACCGTTGGTCTTAAATCGGATGGCACGGCGGTAGCAGTGGGGCGAAATAAAGAAGGTGAATGCAATGTAAGCGGCTGGCGTGATATTGAAGCGGTCACGGCGGGTAATGTTCATATGGCGACGAACACGGGTAATGCTCATACAATCGGTCTTAAATCAGACAGTACGGTGACAGCTGTGGGCTGGAATAAGCATGACCAATGCGATGTAAACGATTGGCGCGATATTGTAGCGATAGCGGCGGGGTGGCGTCGTACTATTGGTCTTAAATCGGATGGTACGGTGGTAGCAGTGGGACGAAATAAAGAAGGTGAATGCAATGTAAGGGGCTGGTGTGATATTGTGGCGGTCGCAGCAGGCGACTGGCATACTATCGGCCTTAAATTGGACGGTACGGTGACGGCTGTAGGTAATAATCGGTATGACCAATGTAATGTCAGTGGCTGGAGGGATATTGTGGCGATAGCGGCAGGCTATCTTCATACAGTTGGTCTTAAATCAGACGGTATGGTGACGGCTGTGGGTAATAATAAACATGGTCAATGTGATGTCAGTGGCTGGAGGGATATTGTGGCGATAGCGGCAGGGAGTAATCATACAATTGGTCTTACATCTGACGGCATAGTGACGGCTGTGGGTAATAATAAACATGGTCAATGTGATGTAAGTGATTGGCGCGATATTGTAGCGATAGCGGTGGGTTGTGCCCATACAGTCGGTCTTAAATCAGACGGCACGGTGGTAGCGGTGGGTGATAACGAATATGGCCAATGTGATGTAGGCAGTTGGCGCAGCATTCGACTGCCTAGTAATTAGTTTTAACAGCAATTGTTTTTTTATTGTATGGTACTTTTTTCAAAGATAAAAACGCATCGCACTTTGAAAAGAAAGCACGATGCGTTTTTATTATTTTTTTTGCCAATTTTCTTTAATAAAATCTTCACGACCAGATTCCTTTTGCTCAGTAGCATATTTCTCTGGGTTCTTTTTATAAAAGTGTTGATGGTATTCTTCAGCCTCATAAAAAGGTGCAGTCGGACGAATTTCAGTCACGATTGGATCTTTAAACATACCGCTTTCTGCAAGAGTTTGCTTCGATTTTTCTGCAAGCTCTTTTTGCGCTTCATTATGATAGAAAATAGCGGTGCGGTAAGAGGGGCCACGATCGAAAAATTGTCCATCATCATCAGTCGGATCGATTTGTGGCCAATATAAATCTAATAATTTTTGATACGGGAAAATAGAAGGATCGAATGTAATTTGAACGACTTCTAAATGTCCAGATGTTCCAGCCTTTACTTGTTCATATGTTGGGTTTTCTACATGACCGCCTGCATAGCCGGAAAGCACTTTATGAATACCAGGAAGTTCATCAAACGGCTTTACCATGCACCAAAAACAACCACCTGCGAAGGTTGCGAGTTCGTATGTTTTTTCGGACATTGCTGTAATCCTCCTAAATTTATATGTTTTATATAGTATTATACAATTTGTTTTGTTGCGCAATAAAAAAGATTTGAAAATATATGTTTTTTATAAACAAGATCCTCCGCTCACATCAATCAATTGGCCAGTAACCCAACGACTATCAGGGGAAGCGAGAAATGCAGCGGTATCGGCAATGTCTTCTACTTCACCTAATCGATTGAAAGCTGAAATGTTAGTAGCATATCGTTTCATCATTGGATCGCTCAAGAGTTCCGCGTTCATATCTGTTTTGATAAAGCCTGGAAGTATTGCATTCACCGTTATTCCTCTTGCTCCAAGCTGCTTTGCAAGCGTGAAAGTCATTGTGTTAATTGCACCTTTCGTCATACTATATGCAACGAAATCAGGTAAAGAAATGCGAGTTGCGGCTGATGAGATATTAACAATCCGGCTATTGTCACGTAAACGCGGTAGAGCTTGTTGGATGATGAAGAATGGTGCTTTTGCATTTACTGAAATGATTCTATCAAAAAATTGTTCAGTCGTTTCTTCAATAAAAGCACCAGGTCCAATTCCAGCGTTGTTTATTAAAATATCAAATTCCGTTCCACCAGTTCGCTTTTGCAATTCAGTATCTAAAGAGTTATATAGATTTTCTACACCGTGTAAAGATTCAAGATTTGCACCGATAGAAAAAGCTGATCCGCCATTTGATTGAATTTCATGAACAGTTTCTTCAGCATCTTCTTTTCGGTTACCATAATGAACAGCAACTAATGCACCGTCGTTTGCTAAACGCTTTGCGATAGCACGTCCAATTCCTCGGCTTGCTCCAGTAACTAATGCTATTTTACCTTTTAACATAGTTCTCTCATCTCCTCATAAATTTTTTATATGTTTTTAAGTTGTTTTTCTTTATGTAGAAAAGCAAACATACTTAAGCAATATATGAGTACATGTAAGGAGGTCATTCCGATTTTGTTTTGAGAAAAATAAATATCCTTCTAGTGAATGAATTGAACTTTTAAAAAAAATGAAAAATATATTGACAATGAAAAGGACAAAGTCCTATAATACGTTTAACAAATAAAAGTTAATTGAGAATTTTCTGAATTAATATTTTGTATATGCAAAGAAGAGGAAAGTAGATGATTATGATCGTTTCAGAGAGCTACTCCAAGGCTGTGAGGGTAGTAACAATCGAATCATTGAATATCACCTCGGAGCATCGCTTGCGAAAGGGAAACTGAGTAGAGGGCGGCGGCATCGTCTCCGGTAAAAGGACGGGGGTCTGATTGGACCTACAGAGCTTATATTTCGTGAGAAGTGTAAGGAAGCTGAGTGGTAACGCGAAACTCTCGCCTCAGCAATCAAAGCTACTATTAAGTAGTAGTTGATTGCTGAGGTGAGAGTTTTTATTTTAACAAATAGATTAAGTAAGAGAAAAAATGTGTAAGAAGGGATTTGACAAGATGAGAAGTGACATGATTAAAAAAGGTTTTGATAAAGCTCCGCATCGTAGTTTATTAAAAGCAACTGGTTTAAAAGATGAAGATTTTGATAAACCATTCGTAGCAATTTGTAATTCTTTTATTGAAATTATTCCAGGTCATAAGCATTTAAATGAGTTTGGAAAACTCGTAAAAGAAGCAGTACGTGCAGCAGGCATGGTTCCATTTGAATTTAATACAATCGGAGTAGATGATGGAATTGCGATGGGCCATATCGGTATGCGTTATTCGCTTCCGAGTCGTGAAATTATTGCAGATTCAGTAGAAACAGTTGTAAATGCACATTGGTTTGATGGAATGATTTGTATTCCAAACTGCGACAAAATTACGCCAGGTATGATGATGGCTGCACTTCGTGTAAACATTCCAACTGTTTTTGTTTCAGGTGGACCGATGGCAGCGGGGAAAACATCTAAAGGGGAAGTTGTCGATTTGAGTTCTGTTTTTGAAGGGGTAGGAGCCTATCAATCTGGGAAAATTACAGAAGAAGAATTAAAGGATATTGAAGATCATGGCTGTCCATCTTGTGGTTCTTGTTCCGGTATGTTTACAGCGAACTCTATGAACTGTTTATGTGAAGTGTTAGGTTTAGCTCTTCCTGGTAACGGGAGTATTTTAGCGATTGATCCAAGACGTGAGGAGTTAATTAAACAAGCAGCAGAAAAATTAAAAATTTTAATTGAAAGAGATATTAAACCACGCGACATTGTAACAGAAGAAGCAATTGATGATGCGTTTGCACTTGATATGGCGATGGGTGGATCAACGAATACAGTATTACACACGTTAGCACTCGCACAAGAGGCGGGGTTAGATTACGATATGAACCGCATTGATGCAGTTTCAAGGCGTGTACCGCATTTATGTAAAGTAAGTCCAGCTTCTAATTGGCATATGGAAGATATTGATCGAGCAGGCGGGATTAGTGCAATTTTGAAAGAGATGAGCCGAAAAGAAGGGGTACTTCACCTTGATCGAATAACCGCTACTGGGCAAACGTTACGAGAAAATATCGCTCATGCAGAGATTCAAGATAAGGAAGTGATTCATTCTCTCGAAAATCCTCATAGTGAAGAAGGGGGATTACGTATATTAAAAGGAAACCTTGCGAAAGACGGAGCGGTTATTAAAAGCGGAGCAACAGAAGTAAAACGATTTGAAGGACCTTGCGTTATTTTTAATTCACAAGATGAGGCGCTTGCCGGCATTATGCTTGGGAAAGTTAAGAAAGGGGATGTAGTTGTTATTCGTTACGAAGGACCAAGAGGCGGACCTGGTATGCCGGAAATGTTAGCACCAACTTCAGCAATTGCTGGTATGGGATTAGGAGCTGATGTTGCACTTTTAACTGATGGTCGCTTCTCTGGTGCTTCACGTGGTATTTCAGTAGGGCACGTTTCACCAGAAGCAGCTGCTGGCGGAACGATTGCACTGCTTGAACAAGGAGATATTGTATGTATTGATGTTGAGGAACGCTTGTTAGAAGTAAGAGTTAGTGATGAAGAATTAGATAAGCGTAAAAAAGAATGGAAACGACCGGAACCAAAAGTGAAAACTGGCTGGCTTGGACGTTATGCGCAGATGGTAACATCGGCGAATACAGGTGCAGTTCTAAAAATCCCGAATTTTGATTGAGCCAATTTAAAAGAGATAAGGATGATATGGAATGGTGCAAAAGGTAAAGGAGAGAGTGAAAATTGAAGATATCTTAATGGCTCATAATTGCATGAAAGATATCGTTATTAAAACACCGTTACAACGAGATTCAGTTTTATCTGAGAAATATGAATGTGACGTATATGTTAAGCGAGAAGATTTACAAGTTATTCGTTCTTTCAAAATTCGTGGTGCGTATAATTTAATTCAAAGTTTACCGAAAGAAAAGTTACAAAATGGTGTTGTTTGTGCGAGTGCTGGTAATCATGCACAAGGAGTTGCTTATACGTGTAATTTATTGAAGATTCCGTCAATAATTTTCATGCCAACAACGACACCTAAGCAAAAAGTATCACAAGTTGAATTTTTTGGTGGTGATTTCGCAGAAATTGTATTAGTCGGTGATACATTTGATAGTTCTTTCCAAGAGGCGCAGCGCTATTGTGTGGAAAATAGGATGACATTTGTACATCCGTTTGATGATCCGTATGTCGTTGCTGGTCAAGGAACAGTCGCTGTTGAAATTATGCATGATATGGAGAAACCAGTTGATTATATATTTACAGCAATTGGCGGTGGTGGATTAGCATCTGGTATTGGTACATATGTAAAGGGGGTTAGTCCTACTACAAAGGTAATAGGTGTAGAACCGATGGGAGCTGCATCTATGAAAGAAGCTTTTCTTCAAAATGAAAATGTTGCATTAGATAAGATTGATAGTTTTGTTGATGGAGCAGCTGTTAAGAAGGTAGGAAAGTTAACTTTTGAAACTTGTAAAGATGTAATTGATGACATAGTTTTAGTACCAGAGGGAAAGGTTTGTACGACGATTTTAGAACTGTATAAGAAAAATGCGATTGTAGCAGAGCCAGCTGGTGCGCTTTCTATTGCGGCACTTGATCTATACAGAGATGAAATAAAGGGAAAAACAGTTGTATGTACGTTGAGTGGTGGGAATAATGATATTGATAGAATGCAAGAAATGAAAGAACGATCTCTTATTTATGAGGGATTAAAGCACTATTTCATCATTGAATTTCCGCAACGTTCAGGAGCACTACGAGAGTTTCTGGATAAAGGATTAGGACCGGAAGATGATATTACTCGCTTTGAGTATATTAAGAAACATAATAAAGAAAATGGTCCAGCTTTAGTGGGGGTAGAATTAAAACATAGGGAAGACTATGAAGCTTTAATTACTCGCTTTCAAGAAAATAACATTCAATTTGTGGAGCTTAATAAAAATCCTGTGCTGTTTGATTTACTTATTTAATAAAAGAAAAGAGTTAACATACAATTCTACTTGAAATAAAAAAGATAGATACAAGCGGAGAGAAATCCTGCTTGTTCTATCTTTTTTATTCTTTGAAAGTTAAACGAAATACGCTCCATATTCAAGAAGGATAAAGCTAGTTAACCAAAAAAGTATTGCAATACGAATGATTATGTACATTGTAAATTCAAAGGGAGAAAGTTTTCTCTCTCGCTTTATTTTTCTTAGAAGTCTAACCGAAAAAACGGAACATAAAAGCAGGATCGCTATAGATATTTCATACACGTTTTCTAACAGACTTATATTTTCTAATAAGTTTTTTAGCATATTCATTACCTATTCCGTAATGTATGTTACAGAGAAATGAATCTCACGCTGTTTAGTTGCGTTTGTTAATTATTTTCCCAGTAGCATTAATTTCTACATCAGTTGAAACGGTTTGTAAATATTGTAGTGCTTTTTTCTTTTCTTCTTCATTTACAGGAGAAATTTGATTGTTTCGTATTATGTAGGGATTGAACGACATTTGAACATCTTCCCCTTTAAATGTTAAGGTCAAAACGCCTGTTTCGGCACTCTTTCCGTTTACGTAGCTCGGGAATAAAAAGTTTCCTAACGAGTATGCGATAGGAACTTTATTGTAATACTCAAATCCTTGTAACCAATGCGGGTGACTTCCAACGATTGCATCAGCACCCGCCTCTACCATTTTCGGAACATATTGTTTCTGGTATTCTATTGGGCGATTAGATTTTTCGACGCCCCAATGCATATAGACGATTACATAATCAGCATCTTTCTTTTGCTCTTGAATCGTTTTTGTTACAAGATCTAGATCATATCCGTTTGCAACGCCAGGTTTATTGTCACCAGCTACCCAATTAAAGTTAGGCATAAAGCGTACAAAGGAAAGAAATTTAAACTTTTTTCCTTTTACAGTTAGTTCACGAGCAGTATAAGCATCTTCAGCATTTTTTCCGGCGCCAGTGTAAGGGAGTTTTAATTTTTCGACGTGAGAAATGGTGTCTAGTAGTCCATCTTGTCCATAATCAAGCGTATGGTTATTGCCAATATTGACAATATCGTATCCAGTATTTTTTATTGCTTGTAGTGTAGATGGATCGCTTTTAATCCAAAATTGTTGCCCAGGCACTCTTTTTTCTTTTGTTGTAAATGCAGACTCTAAATTAATAAAGGAAATATCAGCTTTCGTTATTTCCTCTTTTACATGTTGAAACGGATAATCAGCCCCATTTTTTTCAATTACGGGACGTAATTGCCAATCGAACATCGTATCACCAGAGAAGGTGAGTGTAATTTCAGGGTCTTCGGTATTCTTTTCGGTCGTTGAATTTGCTTTACTTGATGTGTTTTGTGTATCTGGTTTATCTTTTGCTTTTGAAATGTAAGTGTAATTGATTAATAAAACAATTGGTGTAATGAAAAAGGCTATTAAAATAAGTCGTTTTAATAAAGTTTTCATAGCTACCGTCCCTTTTGGTTTTATCCCGCTTTATTCAACTGGTGATTAGTGGGAGGTAAAAAACGCCTCCGGACTAAAGTTTCACTTTATAACGTAATTGTGAACTTCCAAAATGGTGCTAACAATGAATGTAGTAAAAATAAGTTATAGCTAGATTCATTGATGCAAAAAAAGCGAGTATTAATAGTGAAAATCATTTGTTAATATTCATAATATTAAGTTAACATATAGATAACCTTTAAATCAATGTGTAATCCAGAATGTAGTAATAAAGAATTCAGAGGGTGGAGAATGAAAATGGTTATATTAGGAGCAGTTGTAAATGGGGTTTGTATTATAGTTGGTACTCTACTTGGTAAATTATTTAGTAATATTCCAGAAAGTATGAAAGGGACGATTATGCATGCAATTGGCTTAACGGTTGCTGTATTGGGACTTCAAATGGCATTGAAGAGTGAAAATTTTCTCGTTGTGATTTTAAGTTTAGTTATTGGTGCGGTAATTGGGGAATGGCTACAATTAGAAGAAAGGTTAACACATTTAGGAGATTGGCTAGAAAGTAAAGTTGGATCGAAAGGTAAAGGGAGTATATCAGAAGGTTTTGTAACAGCTACTCTTATTTTTGCAATTGGAGCAATGGGGATACTTGGTGCATTAGACAGTGGTATTAGAGGGAATCACGATGTTTTATTCACAAAAGCGATTATTGATGGATTCATTTCGATTATATTGACGACAACTCTTGGAATTGGAGTGGTATTTTCAGCAATTCCCGTTATTTTATATGAAGGTGCCATTGCAATTTTTGCAACACAAATTAATAGTTTTGTACCAAAAGAATTAATGAATCAATTTATAGTGGAAATGACAGCTACGGGCGGTATTATGATATTCGCCATTGGATTAAACTTACTTGGATTTATTAAAATTAAAGTGGCGAATTTACTTCCAGGTATATTGGTGGTTGGAATAATTGTTTCAATTATATATGGTTACGGTTTGATATTTAGTTTTTAGGGGGAAGGGATATAGATGGAGGAGTTCCAATTTACAAAACGTGCATATAAAATATTGGAGATTGCAGCAGGAGAGGCTGAGTGTAATAAAGGAATTATTCATCCAGGTCATCTATTTATAGGAGCTTGTAAGGAAGGTACTGGAGTTTGCGCGGAGTTACATATGTATTTATTTCACACGGTGGGTATGGATTTTTTAGGAAAAATATCGTTACTCCAACAATATTATGCAAATGAAATAGAATACATAAATGTTGGGGAGTTTAAAGTTTCAAATAAGACGATAGAAGTTTTAAAAGTAGCGAAAAAACGGATGGAACGTTTTCAGCAAGTATTAATAAATGAAGGACATGTTTTATATGCGATTTTTCAAGGGGATACAGTTATTGAAAAGGTTTTAAGTAAAAATGTGCAAAAAGATGTATTGCAAATTACATCTGAGCCAAGAGACTTAACCGTTGCTTTAAAAAGATTTAATCCTATTTATAATAATTTAAGCTGTAATATTAGAAGAGCGATTTTTTCTGATTTTGAAAAGTTAGCACATTTTGTTAAGGATGAATTTGGTGAGCGTTGGTTAAAATCTTTAGATTATGGATTTCGGACATATAAAGAAGAGTTACCTATTTTTATTGCTGAGGAAGGAGGAGAAATTATTGGTTTCGCTTGTTACGATGTTGTGAGAGGAAAAAAAGGGTTGTTTGGCCCGATGGGTACAGCGAAACATAATCGTGTGAACGGTGTTGGGAAGGAATTGTTACATCATTGTTTATATAGTATGAAGCAAGATAGATATGAATATGCAATTATTGGACAAGCAGGTCCGATTGAGTTTTACGAGAGAAGTTGTAATGCGAGTTTAATACAGATAGAGAATAATTAACCAACTTCATATAGGGGAGTTGGTTTTATTATGAAAACGTTGTAGGAATGTAGTGATTCTTACTAGAAAATAGCGGGTTTTATAGTAAATCTTACATGTAAAGCAAATTACTAAACTTTTTCTAGAAAACGGTGTAGAATGGGTATCGAATGAAAGAAGGTGTGAAAATGGCCAGCTGGAAACGAAATTTAATGATTTGTTGGCTAGGTTGTTTTACCACTGCAGCCGGTATGAGTTTAGTAATTCCTTTTTTATCTTTTTATATTGAGGAATTAGGAGTGACCGGCACTTCTAGTATTGCACAGTGGTCGGGACTTGCATTTGGTGTAACATTTTTAATGGGTGCGATCGTATCACCAATATGGGGCAAGCTTGGTGATATACATGGACGGAAATTGATGCTTATACGTGCTAGCCTTGGTATGGCGGTAATTATGACGCTTATGGGGTTTGTGACGGACGTGTATCAACTAGTCGCACTTCGGTTTTTAATGGGAGCGGTATCTGGTTTCCTTTCTACAGCGATGACATTTATTGCTGCAGAAACTCCGCAAGAACATTCAGGTTGGGCAATTTCTACAATCTCAACTGGAGGCGTGAGCGGTTCATTACTTGGGCCGATACTCGGAGGTTATTTGTCAGAGTTAATCGGAATGCGCCATGTTTTTCTAGTTACAGGAGCTTTCTTATTCCTTTCCTTTCTTATCGTCTTTTTCTTCTTACATGAGGAGAATCATTCTGCTAAAGCAAGAAAGGCACAGCCGAAAAAAGTATGGACGATGGTCCCGGCAAAACATTTAATAATAAGTTTATTTGTAGCAACGTTTATTATTCAGCTTGCAAATATGTCAATTCAACCTATTATTACGTTGTACGTAAAGCATTTGGCAGGACCAGGAACAGATCATATTGAAATGATTGCAGGCGCCGTTATGTCTGCGACAGGATTAGCAGTTATTTTAGCAGCCCCTAAGCTAGGAAGATTATCAGATCGTATTGGACCTCAAAAAACGTTAGTTGTAGCGTTGTTTGCTGCAGGAATTATTTTTATTCCGCAAGCATTTGTAACCTCAGCTTGGCAACTATTAATTCTTCGCTTTTTATTAGGTATTGCACAAGCAGGACTATTACCTTCCGTACAAACTCTACTAAAACAACATACGCCAACCCATGTAACGGGACGAATATTTGGATATAATCAATCGTTTCAGTTTTTAGGAAATATGATTGGGCCAGTACTTGGTGGACAAATTGCAGCTCATGCGGGATTCCAATATGTTTTCTTATCTACATCATCATTATTATTTATTGCATGTATTTGGGTTTATTTTCATAGTAAGAATGCAGAGGTATCAGAAAAACAACATTTGGAAGTTAGTTAATTAGGTGAATGAACAGTAAAAAGGATGAAGCAATATTTGCTTCATCCTTTTTCATTAAAACTGAAAGCAAAGATAACTTAATGTACCAAGTTCGTAGCTACGGTGAATGACTTTCCCTGTCTGTTCACCACTACCCATTGCGATAAATAAAGGAACAAAATGCTCTGCTCGTGGTACTGCTAATTGTGCATGAGGAGCATTCTTTTCCCAATTAAACAATGCATCTTTATCATTAGTCTGCATATGATTTATAATCCAATCGTCAAATTCAATAGCCCATCTTTCAGGTGTAGTTTGATTCCATTTTAAAGCTCGTAAATTATGAACGGTAACCCCGCTACCGATTACTAAAATATCTTCTTGTCCAAGTCCTTGTAGTGCTTCTCCAATTTCATATTGCTCTTTTGCAGGAAGGAAAGGATTTACTGATATTTGTACGACAGGAATATTTGCTTCTGGATACATACGATGCAGGAGAGTCCAAGAGCCATGATCTAAACCTCTCGTCATATTATGATGGACGGGAATGCCTTTATTTTTAAGTTTTGTTTCTAGCATAGATGCAATGCTAGAAGAACCTTTAGCTCGATATTTAATTTCATATAACTCAGGAGGAAATCCACCGAAATCATAAATTGTTTCATATTCATCATCTGATGAGGAGATTGTTAATAGTTCACTTTCCCAGTGAGCGGTAAAAATAACAATTGCTTTCGGTTTATATGTTTCTCCGAGTGTTTTTAAAAAACTTGTATAATCTGTATCTTGGATAGCGAGCATTGGTGAACCGTGTGCTAAAAATAGTGATGGCATCATATTGAAAACCTCCTAAAAATATATTGATTACTTTATGTAAGTAACTATATAATTTTTATTTTAGTTCGTCAAGAAAGTATTTTTAAAGCGAGTCTGAAAAATAGATTATTTGTTATAATGAAAGCAATTACATATAATATGTAATAAGAATAATGAATGTATATTCATTTTTAAAATAGATGCATAATAGATTTGGGGGCTGACGAAATGAACGTACAGGAAAGTTTCGTTACGGCATTGGATGAATCGGAAATTTATTTGCGTAAATGGTTACCAGAAGGAAATCCGCGGGGGATTGTCCAAATTGCACATGGTATGACAGAACATGCAGGGGTGTATACAGAATTTGTAGATGCTTTATTAGCGGTAGGGTATGGTGTTTATGCGCATGATCATAAAGGGCATGGGAAAACAGTGAAAAGAGAAGAAGACTATGGTCATTTTGAACCAAATGTAGGGTGGAATCAGGTTGTGTCTGATGTTATTTTTGTATCAGAAACGATAAGGAAAGAACAGACATGTCCATTGTTTTTACTTGGACATAGTATGGGCTCTTTTTTATCAAGACGAGCTGTGCAACTTCGAGGTGAATTATATGATGGATTTCTTATTTCAGGAACTGGGGGAAATCCAGGGGTTTTAGGCAGCATTGGCCATAAAGTAGCAACAATCGAAATGAAACTACGCGGAGCGAAAACGAAAAGTCCAATGTTAAACTTTTTATCTTTTGGTAATTTTAACTCAAAGTTTAAGCCGAATCGTACAAAATTTGATTGGTTATCTTCAGATAACAGCCAAGTAGATAAATATATTAAAGACCCGTTATGTGGCTTTATATGCACAACAAGTTTTTATCGAGAATTATTTCATGGTGTATTAGAAGTAAATAAATTAGAAGAATACAAGAAAACGCCAAAAAGTCTTCCTATACATATATTCTCTGGAAATCGTGATCCTGTTGGGGATATGGGGAAAGGTGTAAAAGAAGTATACGAAAATTATAAAAAATGTGGTGTGAAAGATGTAACACTTCGTTTATATGAAAATGGTAGACATGAAATGTTCCATGAAGTGAATAGAGATGAAGTGTTTAAAGATTTGATTTCTTGGTTAGATGGACATATTGTATGAGAAGAAACCTCACTTTTTCTGAAGTGAGGTTTCTTTGAGGAAATGGAGGAATGGTTATGAGTGGATTTGTAAATAAAGAATATATAGAAATAGATTTTAAATATGATTTGATTAAAGAGGAGGAATTGAAAAATTGTACCTTCATAAAATGCCGTTTTAGAGGGATAGATGCATCAGAAGTTTTTACTGAAAACTGTAATTTCATAGAATGTGATTTTACTGGTGCTCTTTTTAATGCTTCTATCCATCAAGGAACTACATTTGCTAATTGTAAGTTTTTTGGTGCGAATTTATTTGTATCCAAATTTGAAGAATGTAAAATGACTGGTTCTGATTTTGAAGAGGCGAATTTAGACGGAATAACAATTATTTCCGGCGATTAGTCATATACGAATCTAAGGTTTGCGAATTTAAGTAAACAAATGTTAAAGGGGATTCGTTTAATTGAAGCTGACTTATATGAATGTAATTTAGAAAAAGCAGATTTACGTGAAGCGGATCTAACAGGTGCACAATTAGGTAAGGCAAAACTTAGCGGTGCAGATTTAAAAGGAGCTGTAGTTGATAGAATCGACTTTAAAAGTTTTGATTTGAAAAATGTGAAATTGGATATAGCGCAGGCGGTTGCAGTAGCAAGATGTTATGGAGCTAAGGTGAACTGAATTGTTTGTAAAACCGTTCAAATTGCTGAACGGTTTTACAAATCATAATAGTTTTAAAAATTATTTTCTATATAAGAAGCTATTTCATTAGCAAGAGTCGATGTTAATAGTGTAGATACATTACTTAAAATAATGATTGTAGCCTCTTTGTCAATTAACCGTAAATAAGAGGATGTAAAACCGTTAATTCCGCCGTGATGGAATACGAGTTTATTATTTTTTTCTGTCATAGCAATGTTCCAACCATAACCATATCCATATAATCTTGCAGTAAACATGCGAGACGTCATTTCACTTGATAATAAACGATTTTCTTTTATCGCTTGATCAAATCTATATAAATCTTCGGCTGTAGAAAATAATCCGCCAGCTGAATATGAATTAGACATATGAATAAATGATGCATTCTGTAGATCATGGTTTGGATGTAACTCATACCCAGTTGCTTTATGTTTTTGAATGGTGTGATTCAAATCAACACCTGTGTTTATTATAGAGATTGGGTAGAAAATCTTCTTTTTAAGAAATTCCTCATAAGAAATCCCACTTATAACTTCAATAATTTTTCCTAATATAATATAACCTGAATTCGAATAATTGAATTTTTCACCAGGGCTAGATTCAAAGGGACACGAAATAATCCATTGTATTAAATCATCCGGTGTTCGAGGTTGATAAGACTGAAATAAAAAGTCATGTTGAGCAGTAATATTCCCAATACCAGCAGTATGACTTAATAGATGCTCAATCATAATTTGATTTCCTTTTGGGAAAGTTGGAATGAATTGATCCAATGTATCATGGAGCTGTAATTTTTTCTCTTCCACAAGCATTAAAATAGCAACTGCAGTGAAGATTTTAGTTATTGATCCGATACGAAACTTCGTTGTAGCTGTATTAGGTATGTCCCAATCGTAATTAGCTTTTCCAAATGACTGTTTATAAAGAGTTTGTTCTTTATGGGCTACTAAAATTGTACCATTGAATTTTTCGGTATTTTTATATAAGAATGAATTGATATATGAGTTTAGCAAATTTCAGGCACTCCTTCAAATTTTGGAATATTAGTTACCTGAAATGTAATCCAACGGCATAGGCAATTCCCCCTAAATGAAATGTTTTTTGAATGCTTTTCTATTTTATAATGCAAGTTATAAAATAGGCAAGTTGATTTAAATTCTATGAAAATAAAGGTTCTTGGAGTTGCTTTTCGAAATGTTTTAGTAGTTTATATATTGAAAGTGGAGAGAAACAATTATGAAAGTAATTGAAGCTGGTGAACTAAGTGAACTTGCATTATTTTCAAAAGCATCTTGGGATTATAGTGAAGAATTCATACTTTCTTGTAAGGAAGAGTTAACAATTACAGAAGAGTACATAAAAAATAATTTTGTATATGTTTTAGAAAATAATAATATGAAGATTGGATTTTTCTCGTTTTTACGCAATGAAAATGCTCTCGATTTCCTATACATTCATCCTTGTTTTAAAGGGAAAGGCTACGGGAAAATACTTTGGGAGTTTGTAATAGAGCAAGCAAATGAATTAGGAATAAAAAGTTTTACGATTGATAGTGATCCGAATGCAAAAGGCTATTACTTGAAAATGGGAGCAAAGCTAATCGGAGAGACACCATCAACGGTATTTAAGAATCGACTTTTACCTCTTTTGCAATATGATGTGTAAAACTATTAATGTCAGGGGAAGATGAGAGTGGATAATGTGAAGAAAAAACAAATATATGACATGTTAATAAAATCGTGGTCGATTGAAACAAGTTCAAAGTGGACGAGTGGAAATCCGGCAAAGGGACAATGTGGTGTAACAGCTCTAGTCGTTCAAGAAATATACGGAGGAAAAATTAAAAAGACAAAAGTAGGAGAGGTGTGGCATTTTTATAACTTTATAGACGGGCAGAGGGTTGATTTTACAGAGACGCAATTTAATGAAAAATTGAATTATATGGGCGTGGAATCAAATCGGGAAGAAGCATTTGTAGATACAGATGAAAAGCAATATGGCATTTTGAAGGAAAAGATAACGAAAGAATTAAAATTATCTTTTGACTCTTAATCTTTAATAAGTTACTATAATGGTGGTAACTTATTAAAGGGAACTTCATAGAGTTGAAAGGGGAAATACTTTTGAAAACAACTTATGTAAACGCTACAATTGCAACGATGAATGAAAAAAATGAAGTGATAGAAAATGGATATATCATTGTAGAAAATGATCAAATTATAGATGTAAATAGCGGAGAATTCGCTAACGATTTTGAAGTAGATGAAGTAATTGACATGAAAGGAAAGTGGGTTTTACCAGGGCTTGTACATACACATACACATGTTGTTATGAGTCTTTTGAGAGGTATTGGCGATGATATGTTATTACAGCCATGGCTTGAGACGAGAATTTGGCCACTTGAAAGTCAGTTTACTCCAGAGCTTGCGGTTGCTAGTACGGAATTAGGATTACTTGAAATGGTGAAAAGTGGTACAACATCATTCTCTGATATGTTTAATCCAATTGGAGTAGATCAAGATGCAATTATGGATACGGTGTCAAAAAGCGGGATGCGAGCTGCTGTTTCAAGAACTTTATTTAGCTTCGGAACGAAAGAAGATGAAAAGAAAGCAATTGAAGAAGCGGAGAAATATGTAAAGCGATATTATAAGGAAAGTGGTATGTTAACTACGATGGTTGCACCGCATAGTCCATATACATGTTCCACAGAACTGTTAGAAGAGTGTGCACGTATTGCAGTAGAAAATCAAACTATGGTTCATATTCATCTTTCTGAAACAGATCGTGAAGTACGTGATATTGAAGCACAGTACGGAAAACGTCCAGTAGAATATGCGGCAAGTTGCGGATTGTTTAAACGTCCAACAGTTATTGCGCATGGAGTAGTATTAAATGAAAATGAGCGTGCATTTTTAGCAGAACATGATGTTCGAGTAGCTCATAATCCGAATAGTAATTTAAAATTAGGTTCGGGTATAGCGAATGTAAAAGCGATGCTAGAAGCAGGGGTTAAAGTAGGGATTGCTACAGATAGTGTTGCGTCTAACAATAATTTAGATATGTTTGAAGAAATGCGTATTGCGACTTTATTACAAAAAGGTATTCATCAAGATGCAACAGCATTACCAGTTGAAACGGCTCTATCTCTAGCGACAAAAGGAGCTGCAGAAGTAATTGGGATGAAACAAACGGGATCACTTGAGGTTGGAAAGTGTGCTGATTTTATTACGATTGATCCATCTAATAAGCCGCATTTACAACCAGCAGATGAAGTGTTATCGCATCTTGTATATGCAGCTAGTGGAAAAGATATAAGTGATGTAATTATTAACGGTAAACATGTTGTTTGGAATGGTGAATGTAAAACATTAGATGAAGAGCGTATTATATTTGAAGCGAGTCGTTATAAACGAGGTTTACAAAGATAGGTTAGGTATTTACATGTTGGCTGAAAAAGCTGTCCTTTTTTTAAAAGGACAGCTTTTTTCTTGAACGAATAAATATTCAATATAATGTCGCATCTTTCTATTCATATTTCTGTTATAATATATAACGTTTATAATATTTTATTTTTAAGGAGAACAATTCATGAAACGAAAAAAGAGCCATTTAATGGTAATGGCACTTGTTACATCTTTATTTTTAACAGCTTGTAATAATAAAGCGAATAAAAGTGATACAGAGGCTCAAAAACAAGTGTTAAATGTAACAGTATCAGAAGAAATTCCTTCTCTTGATACTGCGAAAACGATGGATGGTACGTCAGCCCATGTTATGCAAAACATATTTGAAGGGTTGTATGTGCTAAATGATCAGGATGATCCTATTCCGGCAGTAGCAAAATCATTTACAAGAAGTGAAGATGGTAAAAAATATACATTTGATTTGCGTAAAGATGCAAAATGGTCAAATGGAGACAATGTAACAGCAAATGACTTTATGTATGCATGGAAACGTGCAGTTAACCCGCAAACGGCATCTCAATATGCATACATGCTCTTTTATGTGAAAAATGCGAAAGAAATAAATAAGGGAACAATGTCACTTGATGAACTTGGGGTTAAAGTTATAAATGATTATAAGTTAGAAGTTGAACTAGAACAGCCAATCCCCTATTTTTTACAGTTGTTAGCGTTACCTATATACTTACCACAGCATGAATCATTTTTGAAAGAACAAGGAAATAAATACGGATTGGAACCTAGTAATCTCATATATAACGGCCCATTTGTATTAGAAAAATGGAAGCATGAACAAGAATTTCAATTAAAGAAGAATGCTACATATTGGAATCAAAAGAAAGTGAAATTAGACGAAATAAACTTTCATATCGTAAAGGATACAATGACGGCTGTAAATTTATATGAGGCTGGCGATTTGGATCGAGTACCTATTAATTCTCAAGTTGTAGACAAGTATAAAGGGAATAAGGAATTACATATGTCAAGTGATCCTGGGATCGCTATGCTACGTTTTAATGAGAAAAATAACGCGTTAGCAAATAAGAAAGTACGTCAATCTATCTCGTTGGCATTAAATAAAGATGATTTCGTCGCTCACTTTATAAATAACGGGGCAAAACCTGCAAGTGGACTTGTACCAGCTGGTCATATAACTGAAGAGACTGGCAAAGATTTTAGAAAAGAAAACGGAGATCTTTCTCCATATGATTTACAAAATGCGAAAAAGGTTTGGGGAGAAGCGAAAAAAGAACTTGGAGTAGAACAAGTAAAACTCGAGTTTTTAACGTTTGAGCAAGATAACGCAAAACTTATGGCGGAATATATAAAAGGTGATTTAGA
This sequence comes from Bacillus sp. NPDC060175, assembly GCF_042728695.1. NCBI lineage: Bacteria > Bacillati > Bacillota > Bacilli > Caryophanales > Bacillaceae > Bacillus > Bacillus sp. NPDC060175. Next base: position 24,606 of record NZ_JBHWYR010000047.1, on the reverse strand, counting down.
AAAGCATTTGCAAGGATTAACGATACAAATTAAACAACAGCCATTTAAGCAAAAATTACAATTAGAACAAACAGGTGATTACGATATATCTATGGCAAATTGGGGACCTGACTATAAAGACCCAATTAGTTATTTAGAGTTATTTACGACGGGTAATCCGAATAATAAAATGAATTATTCTAACCTTCACTACGATGAACTAATAAAAAAAGCTAAAAGTGACCTAGTACTAGATCAGAAGAAAAGGTGGGAAACTCTGCAAGAGGCTGAGCGTATTCTATTAGAGGACGCTGCGGTAGCACCGCTTTACCATATTGGTTCAGCTTATGTACAAAAGGATTATGTAAAAGGAATTGAAAAGCATCAATTTGGTGGCGTTTATACTTATAAGAATGCTTATATTGATAATAAGTAAAACTATTTATATAAAAAAAGAAACCTTACTTTTAAGAGTGAGGTTTCTTTTTTATATAATTTCTATTAAACCGATTTTAATAAAGAATAAAAATTCGTATCATATGGAATATCATCTTGATACATATAATTTTTCAGAACACCTTCTTTTTCAAATCCTAATTTTAAAAGCACTTTATTTGACGCTTCGTTTTCAAGAAAGACAATTGCACCGATTCGTTTTAAATGTAGCGTGTGGAAACCATATGATATAACTTCAGAAACCGCTTCAGTGGCATATCCATTTCCCCAATGTTCAGGGAGAAAGGCATAACTTATATTTGCTCGTTTATGCTCAGAAGACCAATCGTGAAAACCAATTGTTCCAATGAGCTCTTTCTTGTCTTTTAATTCGATGCCCCATTTAATACCGCTTCTTGCGTTGTAACTCAACTTAAAATTATTAAGGATTTGTTTTACTTGATCCAAATTTTGTAATGGCTTTTGGCCATAATGGCGCAGGACATCGGTATTCGAAAAGCAATGTAATATACCCGGTGCATCTTCTTCAGTAAGTTCTCGTAAAATAAGTCGCTCAGTTTTTAATATAGGAAACATGTCTTCACTCCTGTTCATATGAAACTAGAATGTATTTGTTATTATATAATTTAATCTGAAAATAAAGATTATTCAAGGGGTAATAAGGGTAAGTTTGATTTATGTTAAAATTGAATGTGGAATATATTTCAAAAAAGAGGTTTAGAAATGGAGAAAAACTCAATTTTAATCGTAGACGATGATCAAGATATTATTCAATTTATTAACGTGAATTTAATACAAGAAGGTTTTATTGTTTTTAGTGCTGATAACGGAGAAGAGGCTTTAGAAATAATAAATAATAACAGTATTCAACTTGCTATTTTGGATATTATGATGCCACAAATGGATGGTATAGAATTGTGTAGAAGAATTAGAGAGAAACATAGTTTACCAATTATGTTTTTAAGCGCGAAATCATCAGATGTAGATAAGGTAATTGGATTGAGTACTGGAGCAGATGATTATATTGTGAAGCCGTTTAGTACAATTGAATTTATAGCAAGAGTGAAAGCTCAATTAAGAAGGTATACATATTTTAATCAAAATGCTGTCCAAGTAATGGAAAAGAAAATAAACATTAAAGGTTTAGAAATAGATGAAATTTCTAGAGTAGTAAAGATATATGGACAAACAATTAATCTTACAAAAACTGAATATGATATTTTGCACTTAATGGCAGCTACAAAGAACCGTGTGTTCACTATTGAAGAAATATATGAAAGTGTTTGGAATGAAAGGGCTTATGAAAGTAATAATACGGTAATGGTTCATATTGCTAGGTTAAGAAATAAAATTGAGGATAATCCAAAAGAGCCGAAGTTTATACAAAATGTTTGGGGAGTCGGGTATAAAATTGGAGATTAAATTATTACAAGGAATTAGAGCTAAATTCTTTTTCGCATTTATATGTAGTATTTTGTTAGCTACGGTAAGTATCATATTAGTTCAACTTTTATTTGGAAGTATATATAGTGATGTTGTCGAGCTAGAGGAAAGATATTCATTTTTTTATTTTATGTTTTTTCTGCTGTTAACCACTATATATTTTGCATTACTGACAAAGACAACTATAAAAAGATTGAATGAGATCAATAAGAACGTGAAGGAAATAAGCAATGGTAATTTGGAAATACATATACCTATTTCGAAAAGCGATGAGATTGGTGAGTTAGCGACGAATGTCAATAGAATGGCCAAAAGTTTAAAAGAGTCTATTGAAAATGAAAAAAAATCACAGGAAATGAAAAATGAAATGATTAGTAATATTTCACATGACTTACGAACGCCTGTAACATCTCTAATCGGTTATGCAGACCTACTAGGAAATAAGCTTCATTCACATGGAGAAGAATGTGAACAATATGTAAGCATATTAAAGCGAAAAAGTTATGAATTAAAAGATCAAGTAGATGATTTATTAGAATACTGTCAAATAAATTATAGAGAGATCGAATTACATAAAAATGTAGTAAATATAAAAGCATTAATTGAACAAATCATGATTGATTTTGTACCACAACTAGATAATGCCAATATGAAATTTTATATTAAAAGTGATGAGGAGCTACATGTAAAAGTTGATGTAGCACTTATAGTGAGACTATTTGAAAATGTAATTAGTAATAGCATTATGTACGGGAAAGATGGAAAAGAAATTTCAATTCGAATTTCCAAAAGAGAAAGGAATGTTGAAGTAGAAATTAAAAATTTTGGACAATGCATTCTGAAAGAGAGCCTTCCTTACGTTTTTGAGAAGTTTTATCGTGGTGAAAAATCACGTAGTTCTCATACGGGTGGGAAAGGAATGGGACTTGCAATTTCGAGAAGTATAGCTCAGCTCCATAAAGGAGATATAACTGTATGTAGTAACGATAAAGAAACAGTTTTTACTGTAAATTTACCGCAGTATAAAAAAGTAAGAAAGTCGTAAGTATTTCTTTCATATGTCGTAATTTTTACTTCGTATCATGGGAAACAAAGATATGAGAGTAGGGATACAGTATGTGGAAGAAAAGTTTGTTAGCAATTATAGTTTCTTTTTTAATTATAAGTTGGAGTGTAGTTTATTTGGCTAATGGTACTATATCAGTCGTTGTTTGGTGGAGTATACAAGCATTTAGCGTAGTTTCGATTTTTATTTTGATAGGCTCAGCAGTAATGTTTGTTTGGAAAGGCATTTTTAGAAAGCGAATAGATAGAACGCTACTTTTCATAGTCCTTTTCTCTATAATTGGATCTTGGCCCTTAGGATGGTACGCTAACATAGGTAGAATTGCATACCCAGCAAATGTACAGTCTATGAGCCCTAAAATAGTCGTTCGTTTTCCTTTGAATGAACGAGCTCTAATAGGATGGGGTGGTGATCGATTAGAAACGAACTATCACATTATAAAACCAAATGAAAGATGGGCATATGATATTCTCATTCCGCCTGCGGAAGTGAGAAGTAGTAAGTTAGAGGATTATGGAATATATGGAGCGAAAGTAATGGCACCAGCTTCTGGAACAGTTGTATCAGTTAATAATGATGAAAAAGATTTAGTTCCGGGATCAGATGATTTTCAGTCAATGGCGGGGAATCATATTTATTTAAGGTTAGATGAAACAGGGACATTTTTGAGTCTCGCTCACTTAAAGAAAGGGTCAATTAAAGTTAAAGAAGGACAACACGTAAATGAAGGAGACGTTCTTGCTCAAGTCGGTAACTCAGGAAGTTCCAGTGAACCACATTTACACATCCATCATCAGAGACAGGATCCATCCAATACGAGTATGTTCCTTACGGAAGGATTGCCACTTTACTTTCGAACGGAAGAAGACGTGATGATGCCGGAAAGAGGTACATACATAAGTGGTAATTAGAAGAAATTTATTTCGCTGAAAAAGGGTATTCCAAATTAAAATTGGAATACCCTTTTTCATTATCCTATAAACGTCTGATACAGTAAGAAAATGTTTAAAACAATAATGAGTGCAGCGATTAACCACGCGATAAATGTTGTAATGCGATGGTTGACGAGTGCCCCCATAATCTTTTTATTACTTGTGAACATGATAAGGGGTACTAATGCAAAAGCAATACCGAATGATAATACAACTTGACTCATTACGAGAGCGTAAGTTGGATTTACACCTAAAGCAATTATAACTAGAGGTGGAATCATTGTTATAAATCGGCGTAAATATAACGGAATATGCATTCGAATGAATCCTTGCATAATAATATCACCGGACATTGTACCGACAGAAGAGCTAGATAATCCGGCTGATAAGAGTCCAATTCCAAATAAAGCAGCGGATACAGGACCGACTAAATTACTAAATTGATTGAAAGCAACATCAAGATCTTCAACATGTAGACCATTTTTAAAGAATAGTGCAGCAGCAACAATTAGCATACTTGCGTTAATAGCTCCTGCGATAACCATCGCAATAATAATGTCAATGAATTCGAAGCGGAAAATCTTTTTCTTTTGTTCATCATTTGTTCCGACTACGCGGCGCTGCGTTAAGGCTGAATGTAAATAAATTGCGTGCGGCATTACTGTCGCGCCTAAAATTCCAGCTGCTAATAAGATGCTATCCACACCTTGGAATTTTGGAGTAAATAGTCCTGAAAGAAGAGGGCTTAATTCCGGTTTTGCGTAAAAGACTTGGATACCAAAAGCGATAACAACGATAAAAATCATCCCTGTAATAATAGCTTCTAATGGACGAAAGCCTCTGCGTTGAAATTCAAGAATAATAAATGATCCAACCGCTGTAATTAAAGCAGCTGGTAACATCGGAATTCCAAATAGTAAGTATAAGCCGAGTGCTGCCCCGATAAATTCGGCTAAATCTGTAGCCATAATAACGAGTTCCCCTTGTATCCATAAACCGATGGAAACTGGTTTGGGGAAGTTTTCGCGAGCTACTTCAGGAAGGTTTCTTCCAGTAGCGATTCCTAATTTAGCTGATAAAGTTTGGATTAATACAGCCATTAAATTAGAAGCGAGTATTACCCAAAGTAATAAATACCCATATTGGGATCCAGCAGCAATATTCGTTGCGAAATTCCCAGGATCAATATAAGCAACTGATGCGATAAAAGCAGGTCCTAAGAATGGTAATAGTCTCTTTAAGCCTTTCGTTTGTCCGCTTAATGCTAAATGTGCGGATTGAACAGTTGTACTTTGAGAACGGACTTGTTCATCTTTTGATATATCTTTATTCATAGTAGTGTTCCCCTTTGAAATGTTAACTTGATGAAATTATTGTATTTGCTCTTATTCATTATTTCAATACATTTAAATATATTATGTGGCAATTTCATTTGAACACAAAAGTTTCCTTAATGCAAATTATATGACTTCGTGCAAAGAATGGTGTGACGATGTGAAAAATATTTTGGGAGTTTATGGCTGCTGAATAAGGGAGAAGATAATAAATTATAGGGTTGTTTTTGAAATTTATGTGAACATAGAGCCTATATTACAGCATATTAATTGATGGAAATGAAATTGTATGATATATAATATATTGGGATTACAACATAACCATAGTGTTTTGTGATGTAATCTTGTTTTTATTTTTGTTAACTTATAGAAAAAATTGTAAATAGAAGAAAATAGGCTAAGTACAATTTAGTATGTATTTTCTTATTATATATGTTTTGATATGAACGTTAACTTATACATGATGTTAAAATTTAGATAGGTGGTAGAAATACATTGGCAACTACAAAACCATATAGAGTATTACTGTATTACATGTACACAACAATTGAAAATCCAGAAGAATTTGCTGAACAGCATTTAGAATTTTGTAAATCACTTGAGTTAAAAGGAAGAATTCTTGTAGCGACAGAAGGAATTAATGGAACTTGTTCTGGAACTGTTGAGCAAACAGAAAAATACGTGGAAGCGATGAACAATGACCCACGTTTTGCTGGAATCGTTTTTAAAATTGATGAGGCAGATGAACATGCATTTAAGAAAATGCACGTACGCCCTCGTCCAGAGTTAGTTACACTTCGCTTGGAAGACGACATTAACCCAAAAGAAATGACTGGGAAATATTTAGAACCAACAGAATTCTATGAGGCAATGAAACAAGAAAATACAGTTATCATTGATGCACGAAATGATTATGAGTTTGATTTAGGACACTTTAAAGGTGCGATCAAACCAGATATTGAATCATTCCGTGAATTACCAGATTGGATTAGAGAAAACAAAGAAACACTTGAAGGTAAAAAGATTTTAACGTACTGTACAGGCGGAATTCGCTGTGAAAAATTCTCTGGTTGGTTAGTTCGAGAAGGCCATGAAGATGTAAGTCAGCTTCACGGCGGAATTGTAACGTACGGAAAAGACCCAGAGGTACAGGGTGAACTTTGGGATGGTCAATGTTACGTATTTGATGAGCGTATCGCTGTACCAGTAAACCAAAAAGAACATGTTATCGTTGGTAAAGATCATTTTACAGGCGAACCTTGTGAGCGCTATGTAAACTGTGCAAATCCAGAATGTAACAAGAAGATTCTATGTTCTGAAGAAAGTGAAGCAAAACATTTACGTGCATGTTCTCATGAATGTCGTGTACACCCACGTAATCGTTATATAGTGCAACACGAATTAACAGAAGAGCAAGTAGCTGCTGCATTAGAAAAAATCGAAGCAGGAAAGTAAACATAATAGAAAACAGATGGTAGCATCGTGCTGCCATCTGTTTTTTATTTACGTTGTACCATCCTTCTCTTTCACAGCAGACAAAACAGTTTGTTTTACCCATGCTTTTCGATTTTTATGTTGTATAGCCCATTGGTATAAACCTTGCACACCTAAAATAAGTGAAATGACTATGCCACTAACTGCAATTAAAAGAGCAAAATATTCAAGGGGTGAAGATATATGAGTTGCATCGGTATTTCTTAAAAGGTCAATCATAGTAAACCCTAACATTTGGCCCATTACAGAGTAGAGCGTTAAAATTAATAATAAAAGGCTATCTTTTTTAGAAGCAACATTTTCTTGATATTTAAACAAACTATCAAGATTTTGCTTGGCATTCGTATATAGTATTTCAATGTTAAAAAGTTTTCTTAAGCGGAAGAAAATATCTTCACTTTGTGATTGAGATACTAATTCTAAAGAAAAATAATTAGCTGTAAACGAATTGATAGAGTAAATTAACTTCTCTATCTCATTTGTATCTTGTTCAATATTTAGTTCAGCATAAGCGTTTGCCATTTTTAATAAAACAATTTTATGAAATAGGTTTAATAATAAAGCGTAATAAAACTCCCCATACATTTGACTAGCAAGTTTAGCTATTTTATCGTCACCTTCGTTTGTGATACACGTGAAAATATGCTCTTCCATTATGAAATAACGATTAGGAGCCCACCTTTGATAAGAATGTTTTGTTAAATAATCGTGAATATAAGGAACATTATTTGCGCTAATATACGGCTTACCATCGTCTGTTAATCCTGAAAGACTGGAAGCTCGATATACATCAACTACATGAAGGTCTGACTCTTTGTTTATGGATAATAAAGTTTGTACATACATTCGTTGATCTTCAAAGAATGGAAATGTTTGAAAGTAAGAACTCCGCAATCTCTTTTTCTCAAAGAAGTCTGTTAAGCCATGAAATAAATCGCCGAATATAAGTTTTTCTACTTGTGAATATTTTTTCCCATCACATTCAATACAAATAGTCTCAGTTGTATCATTTCTAGTTTCAAGTACACGGAATCGAGAAGCGAATTCGATTGCTTCTGATAATGTCATGTTTGGAGCGGTTTTGACTTCTGTTCGAATTGTTAAGAAGCCAAGCTCAAAAGGACAAAGTGTTACATCAATAGAATGTATCTTGAATGGAACGGAAATAAGATTTGTTGTTAAATGTCCATTTAAATTAAGGTCTTTAGAATAGCGCTGTAATCCTTTTTGATGTTCTGAATGAGGAAAGAGAATTTTATTTGTAAATGAAAGATAATATGCTTCCATATTTCGATGTGAAACTTGAAACTTCCCGTAATATGTATTTTCATTTGCAAGATGATCGAGTCGAAAAGGACGGAAATTATTTTTTTGTAAGAAAGGGAACATATTTTGTTCATATCCAGTTTTAAACGAAAACGGGAATATAAATTGAAATATAGCTGTTGTTACATCTTTTTCTTCGATTGTTTGTATTGCCTCCATTTACATTGTTTCCTTTCCATATAAGCTATAGAAACAACATGCCCAATTTACCTTGAAAATAACCTCTCGTTTTCACTAGATTAAGAATGAAAATTCAGCTTATTTAATAGGAGACATGTATAATATTATGTATACTAAAACTAGTGTGATTGTTTTATGAAAAGGGGGATGTTGTATGCGCATTTTAGTATTAGGAGCTGGTGGCGTCGGTGGATTTTTTGGTGGCCGATTAGTAGAAAAGGGAGAAGATGTTACATTTCTCGTTCGCAGCAAAAGAAAACAGCAATTAGAGGAAAAAGGACTTGTTATTCGTAGTGTTAATGGAGATTTTTCATTTCAACCGAAATTGATAACGAAAGAAGATAGAACTTCTCCATTTGATGTGATTTTATTTTCAACAAAGGCGTATCATTTAAATGAGGCGATCATAGATTTGAAGCCTTTCGTAGGAGAAAATACTGTAATAATCCCGCTGTTAAATGGTATCGCTCATTTAACATTGTTACAAAAGGAATTCGGCGGGGAAAAAGTAATGGGCGGTTTATGCTTTATTGAGACTACGTTAAACGATCAAGGAGAAATTGTACAAACTAGTGCTGCCAACAGACTTGTATTTGGAGAAATTAAGCTTCAAGATTCAGAGAGAATAAAGCGTATTTCTAAAGCATTTGCAGATACGAAAGCTAGTTTTGTTTTAAGTGAAAATATTACGCAAGATATGTGGCATAAATATTTATTTATTACTGTCATGTCAGGCGTTACAACATTAATGCGTGCACCAATAGGACCAATTCGTGAAAGTGAAGGTGGACGTGAATTTACCCGAAATTTATTTGAGGAATCTGTGCAAATTATGAGGGCATTAGGAGCTCCAGTTAAAGATAATATTGTTGAGGAACATATGAAAACAATTGATAAAATTTCTTATGATATGAAGTCCTCGATGCAGCGTGATATGGAAAAAGGTTCGTTTATTGAAGGGAAGCATTTGCAAGGATACTTACTGGATTTAGCAGAGCAAATTTCTTTAGAAGTACCGTTACTAGGAGCGGTATATCAAAATCTGAAGGTGTATGAAGAAATGACATTTAACAAATCCGTAATGGAATTAGATGTATGAAATAATAAAAAAGATAGCAATATATAAGTGTATTGCTATCTTTTTTATTTGAGTATGACAAATTATTTGTTTCTTTTAATTCTTTCTGTCAAATTTATTTCCTGTTCACGTTTACCATATAACTGATTAATTTCATTTGCTACTGCATCTAAATATGAGTCAGAAAAAAGCGGTTTCTTCTTTTTAGACATACGGGTCTCCTTTAAGGTTTTTTTAGTATTCATTATGTATATTTATCGGCGGATTATGCGCAATCATTTTAAATTTTTTATTTTTAAAAATTTTTGTTTACATTTTGAAAATAAAGGAGTATTATAATCCACAGTTTCAATTTTCTAAATCGCTTAAACCGCATGGTGCGGGGGACCCGTTTAATGAATTAGTGCATAATTCAATGGGGTGAATCCTTGAAAAAGGTAGGGCTACTCAAAGGCCCGAATCCGACAGCTAACCTCGTAAGCGTTATATTGAGAAGGAAGGTGGAGCTTGTGCGACAAAAAAAATAATGTCTACAAGTCTATTTCGTTATGGCTTATAGACATTTTTTGTTTTCTGAAGAAATAGTTTATCCGCTGTAATTAGCAGAAAAATTCGTGCAAAATTATTGGAGAGTGGACAGCGTTGGTTTCATCTATCAAAAGGTTTTTAATTGGAAGGCCGTTAAAATCAACTGAGTTAGGAGAGCAAAAGCTCAATAAAACGAAGGCGCTAGCAATTTTGTCTTCTGACGCATTGTCATCGGTTGCATATGGTCCAGAACAAATATTAATTGCTTTAGCAGGACTTGGAGCAATAGCTTATTGGTATTCCATTCCGATAGCTGTTGGGGTACTAGTATTATTGACAGCTCTTATTTTATCTTATCGTCAAATTATTTTTGCTTACCCTCATGGTGGGGGCGCATATGTTGTATCAAAAGAAAACTTAGGGATGAATCCAGGCTTAATAGCAGGAGGATCTTTATTAGTAGATTATATTTTAACCGTTGCAGTAAGTGTATCTGCGGGTACAGATGCGCTCACATCTGCTTTTCCTAGCTTACATGCACATAATGTAATCATTGCGATTGTATTTGTCATATTGATTACCATCTTAAATTTAAGGGGCGTAACGGAATCAGCTTCCGTTTTAGCATATCCGGTTTATTTATTCGTTTTTGCATTATTTATATTAATTGGTGTAGGAATATATAATATTTTAACTGGGCACGTTTCACCTACTTTACATGCGCCAATTGGAACACCAGTTGCGGGAATTAGTTTGTTTTTACTGTTAAGAGCATTTGCTTCAGGAAGCTCTGCTTTAACAGGTGTTGAAGCGATCTCTAATGCAATTCCAAACTTTAAGGATCCTGCACCTAATAATGCAGCAAAAACATTGCTTGCAATGGGTGCATTACTTGCGGTTTTATTTTCAGGAATTGTCTTTTTAGCTTATTATTACGGAATTACTCCAAGTAAAGAAGTAACAGTTGTTTCACAAATTGCTGAACAAACATTTGGACGTAATTTCATGTACTATTTTATACAAGGTACAACAGCTTTAATATTAATTCTTGCTGCTAACACTGGTTATTCTGCATTTCCATTATTAGCGGTTAACCTTGCGAAAGATAAATTCATACCAAGAATGTTTACGATTAGAGGAGACCGTCTAGGTTATTCAAACGGTATTATTATACTTGGAATTTCTTCAATTATTTTAATTGTAGCTTTCCAAGGGCGAACAGAACATTTAATTCCGCTATATGCGGTAGGGGTATTTATTCCGTTTACACTTTCTCAAACTGGAATGGTATTAAAATGGCTTCGTGAAAAACCTGAAGGATGGGCTTTGAGATTAACGGTTAATTTAATTGGTGCAGTCATTAGTTTTATCGTAATGAGCATGTTCTTTTTAACTAAATTTGCACAAGTGTGGTCGATCCTTATTTTCTTACCTGCTATTATCTTCTTGTTCCATCGAATTAAGAAACATTATGATGCAGTGAGCGATCAATTAAGTTTAAAAACTTGTGAACGGATTGTTCCGATAGAGGGGAATGTAATTGTCGTTCCTGTAGCTGGTATGACTCATGTAGTAGAAAATTCATTGAACTATGCTAAAGCTCTTTCTGCAGATCAAGTTATCGCTGTATATGTTGCTTTTGACAGAGAAGAGGAAAAGAAATTTGAAGAGAAATGGGAGAAGTGGCAACCTGAAGTAAGGCTTGTTACATTACATTCTCATTATAGAAGTATTATTCAGCCGCTAACAAAGTTTATTGATACAGTGCAATATAAAGCGAGTGAATCAAATTACCGAGTTACGGTCGTTATACCACAGTTTATTCCGAAAAAAGGCTGGCATAACATTCTTCATAATCAGTCTAGTTTACTCATTCGTGCGTATTTACTCTATAAAAGAAATGTTGTTATTACGACAGTACCATATCATTTGAAAAAGTAAGGAAATTTTTTAAGGATAACTTCACAAAAGTGAAGTTATCCTTTTTGTGTATACGCTATGCATTATTGCATATTTAACTAAAAATTATATCGATATAATTTTATCCGTTGTGAGTAAGTAGCGTTTTCTGTTGTGATATATGGATATTTTAATCGGGGAAGTGAAACGAATTTTATTTTGGGATAAGGACATGAGAGCTTGAAAATAAAGGGAATGAAAATACTTCTTTACGTTATATAAATAGCTGTGTTTAAATGACCTTACAGTACAAAACTTACTTGAAAACAACACGAAATTTCATACTTTTATACGTGAATTAGTTTAAATTGAATAATATTTTTATGTAATATATTCACTGTATGAATGTGGAAATAGCAATGGAATAGAAAATTCATACAACTATATTCATACTAAGCACATATGAAAAGTTATGAAATGTTTTATAACAATAAGTAAGTACTGTAGAAAAAAGTTAGGAGAGATGGTTCGTACATGAATCACGGTGAGAACGTTCTCTATTTTAACCATCTCAAATCAATTGCAAGAAAATAGAATAATAAAATGCGATAGTAATAGTTGCTAATACATAGGAGGAGTTAAAGTGAAAAAGACTTTAATTACAGGGTTATTGGTTACAGCAGTATCTACGAGTTGCTTCATTCCTGTAAGCGCTTACGCAAAAGAGGGGCAATCAGAAGTGAAAGTATTAAACGTGCAAAATGTAATTGCTCCAAATACATTATCAAATTCAATTAGAATGTTAGGGTCACAGTCACCACTTATACAAGCATACGGATTAGTTATTTTGCAACAACCAGACATTAAGGTAAACGCTATGAGTAGTTTGACGAATCATCAAAAGTTTGCAAAGGCGAATGTACGAGAGTGGATTGATGAATATAATCCGAAGTTAATCGACCTAAATCAAGAGATGATGAGATATAGCACTAGATTTAATAGCTATTATAGTAAGCTATATGAACTAGCAGGAAAAGTAAATGAAGATGAACAAGCAAAAGCAGATTTCACAAGCGCATATGGAAAATTGCAAGTGCAAGTACAAGGCATCCAAGAGAGTATGGAGCAAGATTTGTTAGAACTAAATCGATTTAAAACGGTATTAGATAAAGATAGTAACAATTTATCTATTAAAGCTGATGAAGCAATAAAAACATTGCAAGGATCAAGTGGAGATATTGTGAAATTAAGAGAAGATATAAAAAGAATTCAAGGGGAAATTCAAGCTGAACTAACTAATATTTTGAATAGACCACAAGAAATTATTAAAGGTTCTATTAATATCGGTAAACAAGTATTTACAATCACAAATCAAACTGCACAAACGAAAACAATTGATTTTGTTTCTATCGGTACTTTAAGCAATGAAATTGTAAATGCTGCAGATAGTCAAACGAGGGAAGCAGCCCTTCGTATTCAGCAAAAGCAAAAAGAGCTACTACCACTTATTCAAAAGTTATCACAAACTGAATCAGAGGCGACTCAAATCACATTCGTTGAAGATCAAGTAAGTAGTTTTACAGAACTAATTGACCGCCAAATTACAACTTTAGAAACGTTATTAACGGATTGGAAAGTTTTAAATAATAATATGATCCAAATTCAAACAAATATTGAATCTGGCACGTATACAGACAGTAGTTTACTTCAAAAACATTTCAATCAGCTCAAAAAAATAAGTGATGAAATGAATAAGCAAACGAATCAATTTGAAGATTACGTTACAAACGTTGAAGTACATTAAAAAGAAAATCATTAATAACTCATGATATAGGGAGAGAAGAAAAATGACAAAAAAACCTTATAAAGTAATGGCTCTATCAGCACTTATGGCAGTATTTGCAGCAGGGAATATTATGCCGGCCCATACTTATGCAGCTGAAAGTACAGTGAAACAAGCGCCAGTTCATGCTGTAGCAAAAGCTTATAATGACTATGAAGAATACTCATTAGGACCAGAAGGCCTGAAAGATGCAATGGAAAGAACAGGTTCAAACGCTTTAGTAATGGATCTGTACGCTTTAACAATTATTAAACAAGGTAATGTTAACTTTGGTAATGTATCGTCAGTTGATGCAGCTTTAAAAGGAAAAGTGATTCAGCATCAAGATACAGCTAGAGGAAATGCGAAACAATGGTTAGATGTAATGAAGCCACAGCTTATTTCAACGAATCAAAATATCATTAACTACAATACGAAGTTCCAAAACTATTATGATACTTTAGTTGCTGCGGTAGATACAAAGGATAAAGAAACTCTTACGAAAGGTCTAACTAGATTATCAAGTAGTATTAATGAAAATAAAGCGCAAGTAGATAAGTTAGTAGAAGACTTGAAGAAATTCCGAAATAAAATGACTACAGATACTCAAAATTTCAAGGGAGATGCAAATCAAATTACATCTATCTTAGCTAGTCAAGATGCTGGAATTCCGCTTCTGCAAAATCAAATTACAACGTATAATGAAGCAATTAGTAAATATAATGCAATTATTATCGGCTCATCTGTTGCGACAGCTTTAGGACCAATTGCAATTATAGGTGGTGCAGTTGTTATTGCTACGGGAGCAGGAACGCCGCTAGGAATCGCACTAATTGCAGGTGGTACAGCAGCTGTAGGTGGTGGAACAGCTGGAATCGTATTAGCGAAGAAAGAGCTTGATAATGCACAAGCTGAAATTCAAAAAATAACTGGACAAGTTACAACTGCCCAATTAGAAGTGGCGGGACTAACGAACATTAAAACGCAAACTGAGTATTTAACAAATACAATTGACACTGCAATTACAGCGTTGCAAAACATTTCAAATCAATGGTATACAATGGGATCGAAATACAATTCCTTACTTCAAAATGTAGATTCAATTAGTCCAAACGACCTTGTTTTCATTAAAGAAGATTTAAATATTGCGAAAGATAGCTGGAAAAATATTAAAGACTATGCAGAAAAGATTTATGCTGAGGATATTAAAGTAGTGGATACGAAAAAAGCATAATAGTAACTAAACTGTTACAGCATTACGTATAGATAAAAAAATTAAAATAATAGAGAGCTCCTGTTCAGTAGTGAGCAGGAGCTTTTTTTACCTCTAACGTTTCATATCCTCATAAAAAGAATAGGTGATAAGTATGTGTAATAATTTCTATAAAAAATGTCTTTTAACGATAATGATTGCTGGAGTCGCAACGAGTAATGCGTTTCCTTTACATCCTCTTGCAGCAGAACAAAACGTAAAAACATTACAAGAAAATGCAAAAAATTATTCTCTCGGCCCAGCAGGCTTCCAAGATGTAATGGCGCAAACGACATCAAGTATATTCGCAATGGATTCATATGCAAAATTAATTCAAAATCAACAAGAAACTGATTTGAGTAAAATAAGTTCAATTAATAGTGAGTTTAAAGGGAATATGATTCAGCATCAAAGAGATGCAAAAATTAACGCGGCATATTGGCTAAATAATATGAAGCCTCAAATTATGAAAACGGATCAAAATATTATTGATTTTAATAATACGTTTCAGACATACTATAATCGTTTATTAGCAGCGATTGATCAAAAAGATAGCGTGAAGTTACAAGCGGATTTAGAAAAGTTGTATGCGGACATTTTAAAGAATCAAAATGAAGTAGATATTTTATTAGGGAATTTAAAAGCATTTCGCGATAGAATGGCGAAAGATACAAACAGTTTTAAAGAAGACACAAATCAATTAACCTCGATTTTGGCGAGTACGAATGCTGGTATTCCAGCATTAGAGCAACAAATAAATACATATAACGATTCGATTAAAAAGAGTAATGATATGGTTATCGCTGGTGGTGTACTTTGCGTAGCATTAATAACATGTCTTGCTGGCGGACCGATGATTGCGATTGCGAAAAAAGATATCGCAAATGCAGAAAGAGAAATAGCCAATTTAAAAGATAGAATTTCTGGAGCGCAAGCGGAAGTCGCAATTTTGACAGATGTGAAAAATAAAACAACAAATATGACAGAAACAATTGACGCAGCAATTACAGCACTGCAAAATATATCAAATCAATGGTATACGGTAGGTGCAAAATATAATAATTTACTACAAAACGTAAAAGGGATCAGTCCTGAAGAATTTACCTTTATAAAAGAAGATTTAAATACAGCGAAAGATAGCTGGAAAGATGTAAAAGATTATACAGAAAAATTACATGAAGGCGTGGCGAAATAAACAGTGGACTAGTTCTACTGTTTATTTTTTTATCCCGTTTTTTGTGAGAACCGGGTTTGTAATTTTACCTATAAGCTTGCCATGTGTTTTATCAATGTAGCCTTGGGGTAATGTTTGGTCAAATTGATACTAATAACCTTGATAAACTTCTGATCAAGCCTTTTATATTTATTGTTTTAAGGAAAAAAGCTATACTGTAAGAAAAATTAAGAATTGGAAAGGAAATACTAGAACATGGAAAATTATTTATTATTTATCCTTACTGCAATCCTAATTATAATAATGCCTGGTCCCGGTTTTGCCTTAGTTACAAAAAACACTATCTCGCATGGTAGAAATGGTGGGATAAAGACCGTCTTAGGAACGGTATCTGGAATGATGATTCATACAATAATGGCTACACTAGGACTCTCTGCTATCCTAATGAAATTTGCTATGCTATTTACATTAATAAAATATGCTGGGGCTTTTTATTTAATTTACTTAGCTGTAAAGTCAATTAAAAGTGCCTTTTCTAAAAAAGAAGATATGCCAGGTTCAGTGGAAATGAACTCTAAGGATATTGGTACGATTAAAAGTTTTAGACAAGGATTTACCACGGCAATCTTAAATCCAAAAACGGCTGTATTTTTCCTAAGTTTTCTACCCCAATTTATTGTGAACAATCAAAGTCATCTTTTCCAATTTCTTTTGTTAGGACTTACATTTACGACTTTGACAGCAATATGGTATTTGCTTTATATCTCACTAATACGTCAATTAAGAACTTTTTTAAGAAAAGAAAAAGTGAACCGTACAATAGAGGGTATTACTGGCACAGTATTATTAGCATTTGGAGTTAGGTTATTTTTCCAAAAATAAATATGTATATGAAAAGAGAAATAATCAATGGTGGTTATTTCTCTTATTTACTTATTCTAAAACTACCATTTTACAATTGATTTCACACCTTCATACTAATTTTATATACATATCTAACATATAGTGGGATAGCCATGTGGCGGTACCCCATTATGTTTTAAACAACTTTATTGTCACTTAACATAACCAATACAAATGTTGTGGTAAATGAGGTCATTTATAGTACAAAAAAAGGATAGAACATACAGAATTATTCTGCCTGTCACTATCCTCTCTTATATAATGTGTAACATTATATGTCTATACTTGTTAAAACGAAGATTGATTCAAATTTCTTGAATCTAAATAAAACGTTCGTTTGTGGGACTTTTTTGTAATAGAGAAGAGATTGTGAAGAAATGTACTTAAGCTAAATAACAATAATATAATCTCTTTTCTAGATATGCCTTTATCAAGAATCAAAGAACTTAATACCACTTAGTACAAAAGCATCAGAACTTGGGCTATAACCAACTAACTTTCTTGTTCCTTCAATATCAATTCGTTTAAACCTGTTGTTAGATACACCATGTAAAATTGAAAATGGAGGTAAGTTCTTTGCCGTCATCGACTTTAAGAGAAGGTCCATAAAATCTTCTGGGCTTAAGTATGCACTCATATCTCTAGCTGTTAGTGGTTTACCATATGGATTATAATCATCATATGCACCTATACGAATAGCAAGGCTTTGTAACCCTTCTTCATAAGCAAAATAAGAAGCAACAGCCTCTGCAAAACACTTACTTACCCCGTACATATTTTTGGGTCTCGTGGGTGAATAAGCATGTGGTTGATAATCCAAAGGATAGCCTTCAATTGTTTGAGCACTGGAAGCAACTATCACTTTGGATACATTATTATCACTAGCAGCTCTAAAAATATTATAGGTTCCCTTTATATGATTTTCTAATAAGGAGCCATAAAAATCAGCATTTGGCGAAGGATTACCTGCCAAGTGTATAACTATATCTATACCTTTCGTAAATTCTTGACAAGCAGCTAAATCAGAAACATCTAAATATATGATTTCATGATTTGTATCTTTAAAAGTTTCTAAAGCAGATAAGTTAATATCTGCTAGCCGTAACTGGTAATTCCCTTGCTTATCTAGGAACCTTGTAACATCTTGGCCAATCTTACCTGCAGCACCTGTAACTAAAATTTTTTGCATTTCACTTCATCCTTCCATAAAAAATACATCCCTTGTCAAGGGTCATATAATAGAGCATGCACTTATTGTATATTGGTAATGGCATTAAATAAAACGAAGAAATATAATGGAAACATGAATAAAATTCATGAGGAGGACCATAGTGACTTTAACAAAATATGAAATATTTAACAAAGTGGCAGAACTCAATAGTTTTACAAAAGCTGCAGAAGTGTTAGGTTTCACCCAATCTGCTGTAAGTCATGCAATTAGCAGTTTGGAAAAAGAGTTTTCCTTTCCTTTATTTATTCGTAATCACTCTACTTTAACATTGACCAAAAATGCAGAGGAGCTTTTAATTACCGTTCGGAAAATTTTATACTATAACAACATGCTGAAGCAGGAAGTATCCGCTATCAATGGGCTCCAAAAAGGAACAGTAAGAGTGGGGGTTTTTTCGAGTATTTCTAAAAACTGGATTCCTGGTATTCTTAAAAAAATGGAGGAGAAATTTCCAAATATTGAAATCGAATTACTGGAAGGAAACTATGCTGAGGTTGAGAATTGGTTACAAAACGGGAGATTAGATTGTGGATTTATTAATAATGATACTTACTTTGAATCATTTGAAAAATCCTTTGAAATCGTACAATTGAAGAGGGATCGACTTTTATGTGTTGTATCTAACCAATCCCCATTATGTAAGGAAAACCAAGTATCAATGCAACAAATAGAAAATGTACCTTTTATTATGCCAACATATCAGTGTTATGATGATATTCAAAAAATATTTAGGGAGAATAAAGTTAGCCCCAATATTCGATTCGAAAATATGAATGAATACTCAGTGATCTCCATGGTGGAGAATAATCTAGGAATTAGTATATTGCCAGAAATGATTATACCGACATCAAAAATTTCTTTTGCAGCCATTCCACTTGAAAGTGATAGCTATCGAACTATTGGATTAGCTATAAGAAAACCAACCTCACTCGCGACTAAGAAATTTTCTGAGATTACTAAAAGGTGGGTATCATTTGAATCAATTTAATTTTTCCAAAATCTGAGTTATTTAAACTGATGTGGTTCTTCTTGAACGGAGCAGATTAGTTCAATAAGCAATGAGAAAAAGTTATATATCATGTGTCGATGTAGAACTATAATATACAAAAATCAGGAAGTAATTATATGGTAATATATAAATTATAAGACAGAACACCCTAATAACTTTGACTAATTACTAAACCTATATGAATCTTTATGATGGAATTCACTTAAATTAACAAGTAATGATTTGGAACGAATGTGCAATCAAAGTTGATACGCCATTTACGCATTTGATGAAAAATAATTAGTGGGTATGGGACGTGTTATTTCAGATGGTGTAATTACTGGAGTAGTTTGGGGAGTGCTTGTCATTTGCAGGTTTCACACGCCTGTTTCTTTGTGAAGCCTTGTCAATTGAGTGGCAAATTAGTTTAAAAGAAATACTTGAATTCTACAGGTCGATAAATCAAGAAACTGTATTACTTTGGTTAATCAACATACGTGTTAATTTATAGTATAATGATTACTTGAAATAATGCGGTGGAAAACAGGGAAAAGAGGGAACCGATGCCTACTATACTAGTTGCTGACGACGATGCGAACATTCGCGAACTCGTCTGTTTATTTCTACGCAACGACGGATTCGCAACAGCTGAAGCAGCGGACGGCAAGGAAGCACTGGCCGTCTACATCTCATCGAATGTCGATCTTGTCGTACTTGACATTATGATGCCGATTATGGATGGTTGGACGTTAAGCAAGGAGCTCCGAAGAGCCAATCCTGATCTACCTTTACTTATGCTGACTGCGAGAGGAGAAACATGGGAGAAAGTGAAAGGTTTCGAACTTGGGACGGACGATTATTTAACCAAACCATTCGATCCGTTAGAGTTGACGGTTCGTGTTAGGGCACTACTCAAACGATACAAGATTGGCTCCACGCAGACGATCCATTTAGGGAACGTCATCCTTGATCGACAGACCTATAAGGTGATGAAAGGGACGGAGTCGCTTACGTTGCCGCTAAAGGAGTTCGAATTGCTGTATAAGCTCGCTGGAACACCCGGACAAGTCTATACGCGCGTGCAGTTGATCGATCAGATTTGGGGTATCGATTACGCCGGAGATGATCGAACGGTAGACGTACATATTAAACGGCTGCGTGAACGGTTCGCGACAACACCCGATTTTCGGATCGAAACGGTGCGCGGGCTTGGGTATCGGCTTGAGGTTTATGAATGATCAGATCCTTATATATACGTGTTGTCCTGACATTTTTAGTCTCCATCATCGGGGGCACGATCATTTCTTTTTTTGTGTCAACTTGGATATTCGAAGATAAATTGAACGAAAATGCTCAAATCAACTTACGTAACTTTGGCCAAGACATCGTCCGGATTTACAAGACCCTTCCGTTACGTGAAGCGGACTTGTTCGTAAGTGAAATGAAGCAGCTCGATTCTTATTATATTCGAATTTACGAAGCAACGGGTCAGTTCAAGTCTTACGGTAAACTTCACGGACACAAACCTGCGCCTGTGACGATGGAGCAACTAAAGAAAGTATTAGATGGAGGTGTTGTTCAGGACACTCCTAATGGTATTGCCACGGTCCTCTTAGGGTTGCCGTTGAAAACGGAAATGGGAACGAAAGCGATATTTTTGGAATCGCTCGCCCCTCCTTCAGCCTCTTTTGTCACAAAGTGGGCATTGGTCTTTGCAACATGTTCGTTGATTGCAGGAAGCTTATTGATTCTAGTTGCCTCTGTATTCCTGGTAAGACCGATAAAAAAGCTGACAAAAGCGACCAAGCGGATAGCATCTGGAGATTTCAACGTCAAGTTGAATATTAAGCAAACGAGTGAGCTGGGTACTTTGGCTCGCAGCTTCGAAGAAATGATGCACGATCTACAGCAACTTGAGCAGATGCGCAGGGAATTCGTAACGAACGTGTCGCACGAGGTTCAGTCTCCGCTCACTTCGATATCCGGTTATGCTCTAGTGCTTAAGCAAGTTGACCTTTCAGAATACGAACGAAGCCGTTATCTTGATATTATCATCGCTGAAGCGAATAGGATGTCCAAAATGAGCGATAGCCTGCTAAAGCTGAGTTTGCTTGAATCGCAGTCAAAGCAACTGCGGCTCGTCACGCTCAGCCTCGATGAACAAATCCGACGGATAATCGTGGCGCTCCAGCCACAATGGTCTGCTCGCGATATACATTTCGAGCTTGATTTACAGACAGTTAAAGTAACTGCTGATCATGACCTGTTAAATCAGGTATGGACGAATATCCTCAGAAATAGTATCAAATTTTCCGAGGATGCCGGCGTGATTAACGTAAGCATCAAACAAGATATCAAAAACGTGACAATCCTAATATCCGACACTGGTATTGGTATTCACCTTGACGACCAGAAGCGTATATTCGAGCGTTTTTTTAAGGCCGATCGTTCCCACAGTCGTAAGTATGACGGAAGTGGTATGGGACTCGCTATCGTTAAACAGATCGTGTCGCTTCATCAAGGTGACATCCGAGTGAAAAGTGAACCTGGTCAAGGAACGACCTTCATTGTCACCTTGCCAATCACTACACCAACAGATTAGTTAGATTCATTCTCTATGCTACGACTCATATGCAAGCTTACTTGCATATAGAGCCGTAGTATTTTTTTTGACCGTTCATATTCAGTTCATATTGTCGTCATGGGGAGTACATCTTCATTGGTTAAGGTTTCATTACAGGCACATGAAGGAAGGCAAACAAACAGATTAGGACAGGAGAAGATGACAGTGACACAACAAGAGGAAAAGAAAACGCTGAGTGGAATGAAAATAAAGAAAGTGCGAAACATCTTACTTAAAATCATAGGAGCAATCGTTCTAGCCATTGTACTTTTTTTAGGTATTGTTTATATCGCAAATGTGATGAGTAGTCATTCGGAGAAAAAACGAATAGTGCCCTACGGGCAGCACGTATCTGTAGACGGGAAAAATATGAATGTGTTAATTCAAGGCGAGGGCGAGGAAACGATCGTGCTCCTGCCTGGTTATGGAACAGCTACTCCAGGGCTTGATTTTAAGCTTCTTATCGATGAATTATCTCCATTTTACAAAGTTGTTGCGGTAGAGCCTTTCGGTTATGGATTAAGTGATGAAACTGTAAAAGAGCGAACCACGGAGAATATGGTAAGTGAAGTTCATGAAGCTCTACAGCAGCTTAATATTAACAGATACATGCTCATGGGCCACTCCATTACAGGCATTTATGGAATTGATTATGTGAACAAATATCCAAACGAGGTGACTGCATTTGTCGGAATCGATAGCAGTGTTGCAACACAACCGGGTATGGATATCAATTTCCCATTAAAAACGTTTGCATATCTCAAAAAATCAGGTCTCTTAAGATTGGCTATGAAAATCAGTGCTGACCCCTATGCTGGACTGGCATTTGATGAAAAAACCGTAGAGCAAATGAAAATGATTTCGAATAAAAACATGTATAATGACACAACCTTGAATGAGATGGACCATATTTCGTCTAATTTTAAAGGTGCTCAAGGTTTAACCTTCCCTAAATATCTTCCACTTCTTCTCTTTGTACAAGCGAATAATGAAGGTGTAGCAGGATGGATACCTCTGCATGAAGGGCAGATCAAAGACTCGGTACATGGAAAAGTAGTAACCATGGATGGATCACATTATTTACACCATACCAAATTCAAAGAAATCGCTGAAAACGTTAGACTATTTATGAAAGAAGTAAAGTAAGTGTTCAGAGAAAGGTTCATCCGTTATTTTATGGATTTGTCTACAGTCTGCAAGACCATCGTTTCGATGGTCTTTTTTATGTCCAAACAGTTGTATATTTCCAAACCAAGATTATACTTTCGCCTGAAAGACATTGGGTTTCATTTTCATATTAACTAACGAGGCAGGTGTGCGGCCGAGCCTAGGTCGTATCATATAACGGGTGGGATTCCCGTCGAGTAAGAACTAGCCATTCGCTCGTAGCGAGTCTTGGAGGGCTAAAGGTAACTTTAGTCTTTAAGCGTAGACAGTTAGGTGGCGGGCCGAAAGCCAAATGGTTGAAGGGATTGAGCTCCATAATGTTAGTAAATCGAGAGGGCTGATGCTTTACCTGCAGCAGAAAGCTACATTTTATCCTTCGTTTAAGGCAAGATGGATAAAACCTCTCTGGAGTCAGAGACCTTGGCACGTTACACATTGATATGATACGGCAACTCGGGAGACCCTATCGGTCTTTTCTTGTTAGGAGAGTATGGTGTACAAGCGATAAAAAGTAAGGAAACCAAATGCCGGTGTAGGGAGTCGGATAGCAGCGTAGTACCAATGAAGTTGGGTAATGCCGATGGAGGAAAGGCTAGCTACCAGTTATCACCCTTGCTAGGGACACATTTACTACACACAGAGGTAGGAATAATAAATGGAGACAAAACTAGTAAGGATAGCAGAATTAGCAAAATCTGATTCTAAGAGATTAGCAAGGTTGGATAGGCTACACTTAGTTGGACAGAAATTTTAAGGTCAAGTAGACTACAGAAAACACATTTGAGGAGAATCTACTATGGCTAAAAAAGAACGTCGAACATTTACCACGGAATTCAAACAACAGATCGTGCAGCTTTATCTGAATGGGAAACCAAGAAAAGATATTATAAGGGAATACGATCTAACACCCTCATCATTGGATAAGTGGGTGAGTCAAAGTCAAACCTCCGGTTCGTTCAAGGAAAAAGATAACTTATCTCCAGAAGAACAAGAGCTAATCAAATTAAGAAAAGAAAATAAGCAGCTTCAAATGGAGAACGATATTTAAAAGCAAGCCGCGTAAACTTATTAGTTACCAACACTCCTTCAGAAATATTGCCAGCTACAGAGGTTTACGCTTTTTATTCCTTACGATGGCAAGTAGAAATTGTATTCAAAACATGGAAATCTATATTTAGCATTCATGTAAACAAACGGATGAAACTAGAACGGTTTCAATGTCACTTATATGGTCAACTCTTACGATTATGTCTAGTCGCAAGCACGACTTATCAAATGCGGAGACTTTTATGGGAGAAACATAGAAAAGAAATGAGTGAGCTAAAATGCGCTTATACGGTACAAATCTATCTAAAAAAAATACACACCACACTTTTTTGTACTTTCCAACATCCTGGTTCAGTGCTTAGCAGGCTCTTTCAAGATATTAGTAAGAATGGGAAAAAAGCGCGGCGGTACCGAAAAACAACGCCGTTTGAAATCCTAGGCTTAATAGAGGTATTAACGGAGCAACTTCCAGTGGCTTCATAAAATATGAACCAAGGGAAGTTCTATTTGAGTATGCCCAAAATACAGGATTTTACTCAAAGATTGTAAAAAAGTGTCTCCGATGCCTTTGGCATCGGAGACACTTTTTTAAAGTTGATGGCTATGCCCCTATAAGAGTGTCTTTTCCAATAGTTTTTTAGCAGAAGCAGCTAGCTCCAACTATGATTAATAAAATAAATAATA
>NZ_JBHWYR010000046.1:0-44760 GCF_042728695.1 Bacillus sp. NPDC060175 | reverse complement strand
GTATTTTAATATATTTAATAGTAAAATGGAATATAGAATGGGTAATTGTCGGAATGTATTCGATTTTCGCTCATTTTTATAAAATATAACTATTTTTTGTTAGATTCCTTCGTTTTGTACATATACAATAAAAGTATATAGAAATAAGAGAAGGATGATGTACGTGAAGGAACCTGTTTTACAAGAAACAATCTCTCAGCAAGAATTACATAAAGTTGTGAGAAAGAATACGGCCTATTACGACTTTAAATGGGGGCAAGTGAAGAATCCGGAGAAAGAAAATACGTGGAATTGGGTAGCATGTATCTTCCCGCACTTCTGGTTAGCTTATCGTAAAATGTATAAGTTATTTATTATACTTACGCTATTAGCGGTTCCTACTTTAATTATAGCTACTTTTATTGATATACCAATGTGGATAGATTTTATAATATATGCTGGAACGATGCTGTTTACTGGATGGCAAGGAAATCGCTTGTATTATAAGCATGTTACGTGCATTTTACGTAAAGTAGAAGATGTGCCGGATTATAAGAAAGAGTATTATTTACAATCAAAGGGCGGCGCTCATATCGGAGTT
Source organism: Bacillus sp. NPDC060175 (assembly GCF_042728695.1). Lineage (NCBI taxonomy): Bacteria > Bacillati > Bacillota > Bacilli > Caryophanales > Bacillaceae > Bacillus > Bacillus sp. NPDC060175. The sequence continues at coordinate 44,180 of NZ_JBHWYR010000046.1, read as the reverse complement.
ATGATTGGTTTACAAGCGATAGTAATTGCGGTAGTTGGTGCAATTGGTTTTGGCTTATCTTATTTACCAACTGAACCGAATATTAAAAACGTTGTTCGTTTAAGTCTTGAAGGCGATGTTTTAGAGACTATAACTGATAATCCAAATTGGAAGTACGTTAAAAAAGAAAAAGAGTATGACATAGTGGAATTTACTGGTTATGATTATGAAGAAAAAAAGAATGTGAAAATTAAATTCGCTGTATATTTAAATGATGATTACTTTGAATGGCAAGAAGCATATTTAAATAATAAGAAATTAAGTGAAGAAGAATTAGATGAGTATCGAACTTACGTTGAAGAAAATATGTGGTTTTTCTAGAGCGTAATTAGATTATTTTAAAAGAAGGGCCTTATGAAGGTTCTTCTTTTTGTTTGTAAGAATTTGTAACAGAATGTGAGGGGATCGGAATACTAATTGAAATTTTGTAAAATACAATAAAAAATGAGAATTTGAGGTAGGCTTGTCAATAACGTGAGACTATGGCAGTATAAAGAAATGCTATACAAATTTTATTTATCGACATGTAAAAATTCGATTTGATTTTTACGTATAAATAATGAACGGAGGAAATAGATTTATGGCTACTTTACCAAATTGTCCAAAATGTAATTCAGAATATACGTATGAGGATGGCGCTCTTTTCGTATGTCCAGAATGTGCCCATGAGTGGGGTCAAGAAGCGGAAGCTGAAAATAATGATGGTGCAAAAGTTGTAAAAGATGCGAACGGAAACGTTCTTCAAGATGGCGATGCTGTTACTGTAATTAAAGATTTAAAAGTAAAAGGAACTTCTTCAGTTGTGAAGATTGGTACGAAAGTAAAGAGTATCCGTCTAGTTGAGGGAGATCACGATATCGATTGCAAAATCGACGGTTTCGGAGCTATGAAGTTAAAATCACAGTTCGTTAAGAAGGCGTAAGATTAGCAAAGAAAAAAGACGCTCTGTAAGTAACTTGCAGAGCGTCTTTTTTATGATTGTGCTTCAACCTCTTTCAACTGGCACCGCTTATTAAAGAACGTTTTATATCCAAGCTGTAAGAAGATAATAACAGAGAAAGCTGTACTTCCAGAAATACCAAGTATAATCGCAATTTGATATTGAATAGCTGTAAATGGTGATACACCGGATAAAATTTGTCCTGTCATCATGCCTGGTAAGCTTATAATTCCCATTCCGACCATAGAATTAATTGTTGGTAAAATGGCAGAGTCAAAAGCGTCTCGGATGAGCGGAGCAGCTGCTTCTTTCGGTGTTGCGCCGAGCATAAGTGCACCTTCGATATGATCTCTTTGTGATTTCATACTGTTTAAAAAGGTATTTGCCCCGAGGCAAATACCTGTCATGGCATTACCGATTAGCATACCGGCAATAGGAACGATATACTGCGGAGCATACCAGGGATCATGACCGATAATAACGAAGATGAATAGTAGCAATGGTCCGATTGAGCCAGCAACCATAGAAAGAGCAGCTACTCGTTTTAACTCTTTAGACATTGGGAGGTTAACCCGTTTATAAATATTAAAAATTGCAAAGGTAGTAATAGAAGTAATGAGAGCAATTGTATAAAATGGGTTACTATTTTCAAATACGTATGTTAGGACGTAAGCAACGAGTACGAGCTGAATCGTCATACGGAATGTTGCGAGCGCGATTTGTTTCTCGCGTGGTATTCCTTTTAGTTTTACAAGCCCGATTAAAATAAGAATAAAAATATATGCAGCGGCAAGTTGCCAAATTTGGAGTTCAATAACGCCCTTCAACTGAGAGCACTTCCTTTCTAGTAGCACCATTTGTTTTACTAATTTCAATAATATCGTCTGCAATTTCTTCTGGAAGTTGTTGCGAATGCGTGATGAAGATAACTGTTTTTTTCTTTTCTCTTGCCAGTATAGTAAATTGTTTCATAACGCGGCGTTCTGTATCGCTATCTAATGCCGAAGTTGGTTCATCTAATAAATAGACGGGCGGATCCATTAGTATAATACGAGCGAAAGCAAGTCTTTGTTTTTCGCCACCTGATAAAGAAGAGGCGCTATCTTCTAATTTTTTATCTAGACTAACAGTCGTTAATGAGTCCCGCAGGGCATCGTCATTTGGAAATGGCTTTTCAGAAAATCGAAGTCCCATTAATAAATTATCTTTAATTGTTCCATCAAAAATAGGCGGAGTTTGTCCGAGCATGACAACTTCACGGCGTAATTGAATGGGAGGATAATCTAAAATAGATTTTCCGTCATATTCAATTGTGCCAGATGTTGGCGATTGTAAATCGTTTAACATACGAAGTAATGTGCTTTTTCCGCTACCACTTTCACCGATAATACAAGTTATTTTTTCTTGTTGAATTTGTAAGTAAGGAATGTGTAGAATATCTTTATATTTGATGTCTTTTAATATAAACATAAGTTGCTCCTTTCTGATTCTAGTTATATCGTATCAAAAAAGAGAGGGAAATAGAAAAATAAGGTTATAATGAGCAACGTTTTTTCTTAGTTTTGAGCTCTATTAACAAATTAAGTAAACGATCTAATTCTTGACTGAAAGAAATCACTTTATCATTAGTGAATCCATACTTTTCAACGAGATAGATCAATTCTTTCTTCTTTGCTTCTATTCGATCGTTTAGTTTCATTAAGTTCATAAGTGAAATGTAATGCCTCCTGTAAAAGTATTTACAACATAAAAAATAAGACCGAATGAATTCGGTCTTAAAGGAAATAATAAAACAACTTACAAATAGCATACACTTTTCATCGATAGTTTTTAATATTAAAATGTAAAAATTTTGTGAATCTATATTGAGAAAGTTATTTTTTAAAAAATGAATAGAAAAAGGCTGTCTACTATGTAGGCAGCCTTTAAAGTATTAACCATTATGATATTTGTACATCCAAAGAAGACCGGATTTTAATAATCTCGGTACACGCCCCATTAATGGTTGGTTTGCTAGTAAACCAAATCCGTGTTTTTTGCCGAGAGAACCGAGAACACCTTTTAATTTAATAACAGGCAGTTCATCAGGAAGTGGTTCATTATTCCAACGTTTTAATAATATTTGGACAATTTGTTCTCCTTGACCTTCAGCAAGTTGAGCAGATGGTGCGTGTGGAAGTGCTGCACAATCTCCTACTACATAAACGTGCTCGTTATTTGGAATATTGTGATATTTTGTTAAAACAACCCGTCCGCTACCATCTTGTTCAACTGGAAGGTTTCGAACAACTTCATTTGCTTGAATACCAGCTGTCCATACGATTGCATCACATTCAAGTGGTTCATCATGGTTGTATACAATGTTTGGTTCCACTTTTGTAATGTTAGAGTTTCGTATAATGGTAACTTTATGTTTTACAAACCATTCTTCTACGTATCTACTTAATTTCTCTGGATACGGGAATAAAATTCTATCTTTTCGATCAAATAAATAGATTTTCAAATCTGAACGGCTCTCACGAAGTTCACTTGCCACTTCAACACCGCTTAAACCAGCCCCAACGACAGCCACTGTTGCATTTGGTTCTAAGCTATTTAATTGTTCATATGTCTTACGTGTCTGTTCAATTGATTGTAGGCTATGTGTATATTCCTTCGCCCCAGGAACGTTATGATATTTATCTTCACAGCCAAGCCCGATAATTAAATCATCATATTGAATCGTTTCACCGCCATCGAGATGAACGGCTTTCGTTTCGAGGTCAATATTTGTTACTGTGCCGTATTGAATATTGAGACGTGGGTGCTCAGGAAACGGTATACGAATATGCGTTTCTGAAATTGTACCCGCAACTAATGCATAATATTCAGTTTTAAAGCAATGGTATGGTACTTTGTCGATTAATGTCACTTGTACATCATCTGGAAGTTGGTTGCTTGGAAGTAGCCGCTGCAGAATTCTCATTCCACCGTAGCCACCACCTAGTAGTACGAGGTGTTTCATGATGGATTACCCCTTTTCTGTTGAAATATCCCCTAATCATACAATTTTATATTAATAAAATATTTTGACTTTACACAATCAAATTATATCGAATTTGTGAACAAATAACAATGCATGAATGAATACTCTGTTGTACAATAAGAAGAAAAGTAAAGTAAACTGTTTTCATTTTCTAGTTACTATTTACTATTTCATTATGAGTAGTATGTTATATAAAGAAGACTATCTATTTTGAAGTGAAATAGTGAAGTAACTAAATAGTTTAGAATATATAACGAAAACAACAAGAAACAGCTTAGTTTTCTTCTTATAAATAAAGTGGAATGGTAACAAGTAGAGAGGATTACTTATCCGTTTCGCAAATTAGGTATGCACTTCATACTTGCTAAAGTAAATGGTAATTTGTTTAGAGATACAGGGGGGGAGAGTTTTGATTAAACCATTAATCGAATTTTGTGTAGGTAACCTTGCAAGCGGTTCGCAAGCAGCTTTAGAAAAATTAGAAAAAGATCCTAATTTAGACGTAATGGAATATGGTTGTTTAGGATATTGTGGCATCTGTTTTGAAGGTCCATTTGCACTTGTAAATGGTGAAGTTGTACAAGGGGCAACAGTAGAAGAACTTGTAAATAATGTATATGATTATATGGATGAAAATCCAATGTTTTAAAGCGTTGCAAACAGGCAACGTTTTTTTTTTTTTTTTTTTCATTTATCCCGCTATTTGCGGGAGTCGTGCTGCCCGTAGAAGCCCGATTGGTGAAGGCTAATAATCAGTGGGGGATGAACAAAACCCCCACTGATTAAAGTTTCACTTTATTAGGAGTGTTTATTTCGAAAAAAAAGGCCCTTTTAGAAGGGCTTTTTTCTTACGCGATTTGTGTAAGAACGGCTTATTGCCAAAATACTGTCAAATATGAGAAAGGGGGGACATTCATATTGTGTTCTAAAAGCATGCATTTTATACTTGAAATAATAAATTATTTTTGGAGTGAATAAAAATGAGCCAATTTTCTTTTACAAAAATGCATGGTCTTGGAAATAGTTATATATATGTAAATATGTTTGAGGAACAAATTAGAGAAGAAGATTTAGCTCTTGTAGCCGAAAAGGTTTCAAATATTAATACTGGTATTGGTGCAGATGGAATGATTTTAATTTGTCCTTCTGACGTGGCACCAGTAAAAATGCGCATGTTTAATAACGATGGTTCAGAAGGAAAGAGCTGTGGAAATGGTTTACGCTGCGTAGCGAAATATGCGTATGAGCATAAACTAGTAGAAGGTAAAGTTTTCACAATTGAAACGTTAGCTGGTATTGTTACGGCAGAAGTAACGGTAGAAGATGACAAAGTTACATTAGCGAAAATCGACATGGGGGCACCTCGTTTAACACGTGAAGAGATACCGATGCTTGGTGAAGGAGAAACGCCATTTATTCGTGAAAACTTCTTATACAATAATCACCGTTATGCATTTACAGCTGTTTCAATGGGGAATCCGCATGCGGTTATTTTTGTTGATGATGTAGAAAAAGCGCCTCTTACAACGTTAGGACCGGTTCTTGAGACACATGAAATGTTCCCAGAGCGAGTGAATGTTGAATTCATCGAGATTTTGAATGATGAAGAGATGAATTTCCGTGTTTGGGAACGTGGATCTGGTGTAACACAAGCTTGCGGGACAGGAGCATGCGCAGCTGTCGTTGCGGCAATTTTAAATGGAAAAATGGAACACGATAAAGAAATTACAGTTCACTTAGCAGGCGGCGACCTAATGATCGCATGGACAGAAGAAGGAAATGTATTAATGAAAGGACCTGCGGAAATAATTTGCCGCGGAGTGTATGAGTACAAGATAGAAGCGTAAAGATGTATAATAGAATGAGAACAGAAAGGATGGTGTATTTCATGATTGAAGTAACAGAACAAGCAGCTTTTCAAATTAAAGATATGTTAAAAGATGCTGAAGATGGAGAGAAGTACGTGCGCCTTGCTGTACATGGCGGCGGATGTAGTGGTCTTTCTTACGGCTTAGGATTTGAAGTAGAACCAAAGGAAGACGACACAGTTCTTGAGTTTTTCGGTGTTGAATTTGTTATCGATAAAGAAAGTGCTCCGATTGTTAAAGGAGTGAAAGTTGACTATAAGCAATCTATGCTTGGCGGCGGATTCACAATTGATAATCCAAACGCAATTGCATCATGTGGATGCGGATCATCTTTCCGTACATCGTCGAATGCTGGTAAGCCGGAAGAGTGCTAAGTTTTTTCATTCCGTTATGCTAAATGGAAATTGAATGGGTAGGTTGCATATAAAGACCTTCTTAGCGATGAGATCAAATCGTTAGAAGGTCTTTTCTTTTGCCTTTAAAAAGAAAAAGAGCAGGACAAAGATAGTGAATATATGCAAGAAGAAGGCTAAAGAGGATGCATGAAGAGGAAGTCTATATTAAATTACATAGAACTGACTAATTCCATATTAATTAAAATACGCAGATTACTAGACATTAAAAAATACCGGGGGAATTACAATGAAGTCATTTAAGAAAGTACTGTTATTAGGGATGACGTTGGCTACAGCATCAATATTTGGAGCTTGTTCTAACGATACAGACGTGTTAACAAAAGCGGGAGCAAAGCAACAAGTGAAATCGGAAGCGGAAGTACTAAAAGAACAGAAGGAAACGCCTATGACTACGAGCAAACGTGACAGCATTAAATATGAGGATGCTAAATCGTCACAGAAGCGTTATATTTCTAGTGATGAAGCTAAAAAAATTGAGGAAGGCATGACATATACGGATATTCTTAACGAGATTGACTACGGTGGTGAGAACCTAAAACATTATAATAACAAGGAAAAACGCGTATTTTATACTGAAAAGGATACGGATGGTACATATGAAATTATGGTTGAATTAAATACGTATGGCTACGTTGTAAATATTGAACGTACTGCTATAAGGGATGCGGATAAAGAGAATCAGGTATCTACGAAACGCAGTGAAGAGCCTGTAAAGGAATATGAAGAAAAAAACGACCGCGTACCGTGGTATAAAGATGTAAATAACGATTCGGCGGAAGTAGACTATAATCACTATTTGAAAATCAAAAAAGGTATGACCGCAAATCAGGTAAAAGCAGCGATTGGACAGCCACGTATGATTGAGAAATATAAATCGTATTCAGTATACGGCTATACCGGGTATGGCGGCGAAGGAACATTACGCGTAATCTTCGAACCGAATGGGACTGTTACGCAGGTAGTAGAAGATGGGTTACAACGACAGTAAATTAATTACGGGAGGGGACGCAAGATTGACGATATTTTTGAGTTCGTAGGGAGATATGTGATTAAACCTATAATTAGATTTGTAAGTTACATTGTAATAGATATCATAATAGAGTGCGTAATAGAGGGTGTAATAAGCGGTATAAGGAAATTCCGTGATAAGATTCGTGACAAGTGGAAAAATTGGCGTGGAAGACGTTATTAGCTCTAATAAAGATTTACATGATAAAACCCTTATGAGAAAGGAGTTAAATGCTCCCTTTTTCATAAAGGGTTTTTCTTTTATTTTGACATGTTGTATACAAATGTATACGATTAAGGGTATAAAACATGTATACATTTGTATACAAAGGGGGATTTGAAATGGGAAAAGATAAGTTCATGAAAGAAGGACACCACCGTGGTGAACGTCATAAAGGAAGAGATGGATCACATCATCGCGGGCCGAAAACGTTTCGCCGCGGGAGAGCGATTGCCTTTTTAGAAATGATGAATTTGAAGCGTGCTACGATTAAGCAGCAGTTAAGTGAGCCGGAATTCCAGTCCATTCAGCAAATTTTAGTGGGGGAACTGAAGGCAATTGATATGGTCATTAATGAATTTACACAACTATTTGAAATACATGAGAGTGAAACAGAAGAAGCGCCTATGTTAGATGAGAAGGCAAATCTAGAGCAAGGGACTGCATCTGATGAAACAAATTAATCGTTATATCGATTCAGTATTTTGTGGTCAAGATGCTCTTTTGGATGAAGTGATTGCTTCCATAAAAGAAAACGAAATGCCTCCGATATCGGTATCGCCTTCTTCGGGCAAACTTTTAACGATGATAGTTTCTATTTCTGGAGCGAAAGATATTTTAGAAATAGGTGCATTAGGTGGTTATAGCGGAATTTGTCTTGCGAAAGGTTTTGGGGAAGAGGGTACGTTAACTTCTCTTGAACTAGAAGAGAAATATGCAGAGGTAGCACATAGCAATCTACATAAAGCGGGATTTGGAAAACAAGTGTCGTATATGACTGGTGCTGCTTTACAAAGTCTTGAAATATTAGCTAGTGATAATAAGCGATTTGATTTCTTCTTTATCGACGCTGATAAAGAGAATTATGAAAACTATTTAACATACTGTATTAAACTTGCTAAGCCAGGAGCTGTAATTGTTACAGATAATGTTCTAGCTGGTGGTAGTGTAGCAGATGAAAGTGTGAAATCAAAACGTTATACAGAAGTTATGAAGAAGTTTAATGAAATAGTAGCAACTCATCCGAATTTAGAATCTGTACTCATTCCAATTGGTGACGGGATGACGATTTCTAAAGTGAAGAAATAATTGTTATCTTACAAAAGTGTAATGTTCATGTCATGTTTTTGAATTTCTTCTTTAAAGCTTAGGCTTTAAGATAACAATATAAGAAAAACACATGAGGTGAAGGAAATGAAAAGATATATTGCACTTTTTAGTATTTTAGTTGTATTTGCAAGTCTATTAGTTGGCTGTGATTTAAACCGTATGGGTAAAGATGAGTACTACGTTCAAATTACTACTGATGGAATCGAAAAGAATGAAAAAGTTGATAATGATCAGCCGCACAAATCATTCGAGTATAAGTTACCTGGATTTGATAAGGATGGTAAAGAAAAAGAAATGGAATTTACCGCTGTGAAAAATCTTCGTAAAGAAGCATTCCTACGTGTATTCCACTCAGATAAAAAAGGTGTAACAGCTTGGGAAGAAGTGAAGAAAGACGAGCTTCCTGCGAAAGTGAAAGAAAAACTAGGTGTGAAATAAGACAGTTAGAAAAGGAATTGACGAACAGGGTCAATTCCTTTTTTCGTTCTCAAAATCCTCTTCTGAAATGACTTTAAATCCATGTCTTTTAAATAAAGCTGTTGTTACCCCGTAACCGATTTGTTTATTGCCATTAAATTCTCCTGTGTAAATAGTAGAACTACCACAAGATGGACTGCGTTCTTTTAAAATAATATATTCTGGGTTTAAACCTTTTATTTGTTCTAATGCTTTATAAGCACCAAACACGAAAGCCTCCGTGACATCTTCACCATCTTTTGTCATCACTTGCGCTTTTCCGTCTAAAACGTCATCGCCATTTCCTCCAATAATTTCAGCTGAAGGGCGAGGCGTTGGTAATCCTCCTAATACTTCAGGACAAACGAGGATGGTGTCTTCCCTTTGTAATAACTCTTCTATTTTTGAAACGAGATTATCGTTACCGTCATAACGGCAAGCGATACCACCTAAACAAGCGCTAATTACGATCATATTGTCATCTCCAATAAAAAATATTAACTATCACGCCAATTTCGCTTACTGCCTCTTACTTATAAAATGAGGTGATAGAAATGGGAAGCTTATATAATTTAATGAAACCATACAGTGAATTTCGAAGTAAAGAAGAGTTTAATACATATCAAAAACAAGTTTTTAAATGCTATCGATTTCAATTGAATAAAACTGATTCTATCATTATTCATTTTTTAGGAAAGTATGCGGTGAATGAGAAACAAAAAACAGTGGGGGTTGCTTGTCCGTTAATGGAGACGATCGCTACAAATGTCGGAAAGAGTATGCGTACAGTACGCCGCTCAATTGCAAAGCTAGAGGAACTAGGAATTATAAAGCGTGTTGCGACAAAGGAGAGATATAAGCGCGGTGGGTACAGTGCAAACTTATATGTTTTTCTTACATCTGCGATTGACCGCATGGATGACCGTATGAAAATGTCCGCATGTGAAAGTGGTGATTGTGCAGATGGCTGTAGTGGAAATGAGCAAAAACGCGCGGGAGAAACAATTCTTTCTAAAAACATTCCACAAATAAAAGAGAAAAGAAAAGTAACGTACGAGCTTGATGAAACGTATTGTCGTCACGATATACCAAAGCCTTTTATATACGCACTGGTGCCGATGACGAGTAATCCGAAGAAGCTTAATACACTTTGGAGTAAAGTGGAGCTTGCTTACAAAAAAAGCGGATTACTAGAGCAAGGTGTTTTATTAGGCCAGATTTTAGCTGATGAAGAAGCGTATGGAAATTTAATTTGGCGGGCTAAAAGTGTTGTGAGGGCGTATAAGTACGGAGAAATTCGTAAAGATGTTGGAGCACTGTTGTATAGTACGATGCGAGATTTATTTTTAGAAATTGGATTAGAGTGGGGAGCGGCATTAAGGAGAAGTAAGGGAATACCGTTATTCGATCCATTTAAAAAAGAGTCATGCGTATAATACATGACTCTTAGTAGCTAATCGAATTTCCTTACAACTGGAACACGAATCGCTACAAATAGTACGAAGACGATAACAGCGATTGCACCGCTTTTCATAACCGTTACAATTGGAATACCGATCCCAAGTGCAAGCGATGTAAATGCGTAAGAGAGCGGAATGAATCCCATCGATGAAAGCATGAGTAAACTCATAACGCGTCCCATCATCTCTTCTTTTACTGTTGATTGGATCATTGCCATAAGTGGAACGATAGCCATCGCAATTGTAATACCGTAAAACATTCCAGCTAATAGAGCTTGCCAAAGTACAGTGCTAAAGTTGATGGATAAGAAGAATACACCAGACAGTAGCATCATGATAATACAAAATAGACCACGTCTGCGGTTAATGTTTTTTAACCCGACAATGATAGCTCCTATCGCCATTCCACCGCCGACAGATGCTTCTAAGTAACTAAACTGAAGTGAATCACCGTGCAGAACGTTTTTAACAAAAAGCGGGAAACCGACTTGCATCGGACCGATTAAAAATAAGTTTAGAAAGGCGCTACAAATCAGGAAAGTTGAAAGGAATGGTGATTCCTTTACGTATAAGATTCCTTCTTTAATAGAAGTGAACATGCCTTTGTCTGTTTCATTTTTTTCGGGTACGGTAAATTGTATTTTTTGAACGAGTATTGCAGCGATAATGAGTAGCAGGATTGTAATTGAAAAAATTGTCTCATAGTTCGTAAATTTAATGAGAATACCGCCAAGTACAGGTCCTAAAATGACAGATGCTTGGTTTGTCATTTGAGTAAGTGAATTTGCTTGTGTTAAACGGCTTTTTTCTACAAGTTCAGGCAGAATAGATCCATCTGCTGACCAGAAGAAAGCGTCAGCAAGTCCGAAGAACAAAGCGAACAAAGCAAATGTATATAGTGTTACATCACCGACGATGAACCAGGTGAGAATGGTTGCGACAAGAATAGCGCGAATAATATTAGAATAAAACATAATGTTTTTTTTCGGGAATTTATCAGCTAATGCTCCGCCGATAATCATAAAGATGAGCCTTGGAACACTAAGAGCCACGAAAACAATACCGAGTGAAGCCTCAAGGTTTAATGTTTTTGCTATGTACCATGTTTGTGAAAAAGTAAAAAAGGCTAAAGCAAAACTTGAAAAGAGAGTAGCTGCCCAAAGAAAAAGGAAGTTCGTATTTTTTAATAACGGTTTTCCGCTTCCTTCTAAAGCAGATTTATTTTGTTGTAGTTCCTCCATATTGCTTCCTTTCTATGTACCGATTTTAGACTAAAAAACCTATTAACAATCGTTTTATACAGTTTCTAATAGTTCTATACTGCACTTTCTCATTGTAGACAATAATAATGAATTTGCACAGTGGCTATTTCACGACAAAAAAAGAAGATACCAAGGGCATCTTCTTTTTAATGTTTTAGGCTAATGCAATATAAATATTCAATTGTACGTTATTTGGATCTGTTGCTTTTTCATCATACAGTTCGAAATCTGTTGTAAAGGCACGTTTGTTTTCTTTCGACCATTGCCAAATATATTCCCAAGCCTCGCAAACGACTTCAGAAACTGGTCCCTTTCTCGTTGTAAATACCGCATACGTAGTAGCAGGTATTGTTAAAGTTGTCATATTTTCAGGAACGTCTTCTAATGAAGAAACGGGCATACCAATCGTAAATTGATACGTACCAGTTTCATCTGATTCGTAGTTTGAATAGAAGGCGAATGTTTCTTTTGTTTGTTGATTTGGAATTTGATGCATGATTTGTTCTTGAAAGTAGCGATTCCAAAGCATTGGAATCCTTCCTTCAGTCGATGCTTCCTTTTCGTTAGTCGTCGTAATAGAGACACCGATTGCCTGGAAAGCTTCTTTTTTTACGATAATAGGTTCTTTCATTAATAAAACCTCCCTTTATTAAATGAAACATACGTTCTTGTTTTATTGTAACATATTTTGGAAGTAAGTAGTGTTTTTTATAAAATTGGAATGTATTTTAGCTAGGAAAAGGAGAGAGTATGAAAAGAACTCCTTTCATGTAAAAAGAGTTCTTTTCATTTCTATATTAAAACATACTTGAGCTGTGCATTGGTTGAAGTTTTGCGTTTGGATCGAAGTAAGCTTTTGCATTGTTTACTGCTGTCGGTGCTTCACCAAAGCCGCAAGCAATGAGTTTTACTTTTCCTTCATATGTACAAATGTCACCAGCAGCGTAAATGCCAGGAATATTTGTTTCCATTTTTGAGTTCACGAGGATGCTGTTCTTTTGAATATTTAAGCCCCAATTTTTAATTGGACCAAGCGAAGAAACGAAGCCGTAGTTTACGATTACGTCATCAACATCGATGATAACTTTTTCTTCTGTTTTTACGTGCTGAAGAACAACTTGTTCAATAGTATCATCACCGATGAGTTCAACTGGAACGTAAGGTGTGCTTACTTCTGCAAGGGAATTCATTAAGCTTTCTACGCTATGTTCATGTGCACGGAATTTATCACGGCGATGAACAATTGTAACTTTGTCCGCAATCGGTTCTAACATCATTGTCCAATCTACTGCTGAGTCACCGCCGCCGAATACAACGACGCGTTTTCCAGCAAATTTATTCATATCATCAACGAAATAATGTAAGTTTTTCTTTTCGTATTTTGCCCCGCCTTCTAATTCTAAGCGGCGTGGTTGGAAAGCACCATTACCAGCAGTAATAATGACAGATTTAGAGTAGTGAGTTTGTTTATTTGTAACAAGTTTAAATATACCGTCAGCTTGTTTTTCAAGCGTATCAACAGCTTCCTCTAAGCAAACAGTTGGATCAAATTTCTTCATTTGCTCTTTTAAGTTATCAACTAACTCTTGTGCACGCACTTTTGGGAATCCAGCTACATCATAAATATATTTTTCGGGATATAGTGCGGATAATTGCCCTCCAAGTTGAGGTAAGCTTTCAATAATTTTTACACTTGCTTGTCTCATTCCGCCATAAAATGCAGTGAATAGTCCTGTTGGGCCACCACCAATAATCGTTATGTCGTAAACTTTTTGATTTTCTGTCACTTTCATTCCCCCTATAGATGGAATTTTAATATTGATTTCATATATTGTTCATATGTACACGAAAATCCTGCAAATGATGACACTTTCAAATAAATGATAGCATATTTCAGTTAATAATACTTCTGAAAACGACTGAATAATAAGTAAGTTTGCGCATAGATGTTTTAGAATCGTATAAAATATAGCGAAAGGAAAATACATGAAAAAAAGGCTGAAAAACCCTTGAAAACGCTATGTTATTTTAAAATATTGATAATTCTCTAGGTGCTTGAATTATGGAATGAAACCGACTAATATAGGGAAGTATTATGTTAAATTTCTATGACAAATTTCGTACGATTTTTTGACTACGTTTTGTTATGATATAGAATGTGATAAATTCCACATTCTTGACAAATAGAGTTTTTAGTACTTGGTATTATTTTTAATTACTATTATATAAAGAAAAGGGTTGTGATTTGGTGAAGACTCCAAAAATCGTAGTTTTAGGTGCAGGTTATGGCGGGATGATTACGACTGTTCGTCTGCAAAAAACATTATCTGTAAGTGAAGCTGAAATTACGTTAGTAAACAACAACAGCTATCACTACCAAGCAACTTGGTTACATGAGAGTGCAGCTGGTACATTACAAGATGATAAAATCTGTCTAGATATTCAAGACGTTATCGATACAAATAAAGTGAACTTTGTACAAGATACAGTAGTAGAGATTCAAGCTGCTGAAAAACGTATTATCTTAAAAGATGGTGAATTAGAGTATGATTACTTAGTAATCGGTCTTGGTTTCGAATCAGAAACGTTCGGAATTAAAGGATTAAAAGAGCATGCATTCTCAATCACTAACATTAATGCAACTCGTCAAATTCGTGAGCATATGGAAGAAAAATTCGCTCAATATGCGACTGAAAAACGCGATGAGTTAGTAACAATCGTTGTTGGTGGCGCTGGATTTACTGGCATCGAGTACGTAGGTGAGCTTGCAAATCGTATTCCTGAACTTTGCAAAGAGTACGACGTTCCACGTGAAAAAGCACGTATCATCTGTGTAGAAGCTGCTCCAACAGCACTTCCTGGTTTCGATCCAGCATTAGTAGAGTACGCTGTAAAACAACTTGAGAAAAAAGGTGTAGAATTCCGCATCGGTACAGCAATTAAGGAAGCAACTGAAGAAGGTATTATCGTTGCAAACGGTGATGATGCTGAACTTCTTAAATCTGAAACTGTAGTTTGGGCTGCAGGTGTTCGTGGTAACGGTATTGTGGAAGAGTCTGGATTTGAAGCAATGCGCGGACGTATTAAAGTGGATGAGTACATGCACGCTCCGGGTCATGAGGATGTATTCATGGTTGGTGACGCAGCGTTAATCATCAATGAGGAGATTAACCGTCCATACCCACCAACAGCACAGATTGCAATTCAAGAAGGTTATAATATTGCACACAATTTAACTGTGTTAGTTCGCGGCAAAGGCGAAATGAAAAAGTTTGCATTTGATAATAAAGGATCTGTATGTTCATTAGGTCATGACGATGCAATGGGCGTTGTTATGGGTAAAAAGTTAACAGGTTGGAAAGCTTCATTCATGAAGAAAGTAATCGACAACCGTTACTTATTCTTACTAGGCGGACCTTTATTAGTTCTTAAAAAAGGTAAATTGAAGTTCTTTTAATATATAGTAGAAAAAGCAGAAACGGCTATGAGCTGTTTCTGCTTTTTTTGTATAATACACGTTTTCGATATAGTAATAAAAAGAGGGTGAAAAGTGAAAGGAATTCCATATAGAATAATTGCGTTTCCGAAGAAAGAAAATGCAGATTCGCCAGGCCACTGTTTCGTTTTCTTCATACTTACTTTCCCTTCCATATAGTTTTTTAGCAAATAGTTGTAATTCATCAGATACAGAAATAGACATACAAAAACGCCATCCTTTCTTATGATTCTACAGAAAGAATAGCGTATTTTTTCATTTTAGGGGGGATTTTGTTCAACTAGAAAAGATACCCGAAATATTAAAGCATCTTTCGCTAGATAACCACCTTTACACTGATTTCGCCATCGCTCTACTGAATATCAAGTTCACTGCAATCACGATGACTGCGCCGATAAGGGTTGCAAATACACGGTCGAACAGAATGATAAACTGGAACGGTTTTCCGGCTTCCATGATCAAAATAATGAGCGGGATCATGGTTGCAGAGTATACAAGATAATTTCGAACCTTTAGAAGAGGTCGAACACCTGCAAATAGCCCGATACTTATAACCAACCCCCAAATTGGTAGGCTAGTTGCGAGAAGCAAACTCGCAACAATCACGCCGATTACTGTACCAAGCACTCGTTGTGTTGTTTTGATTGGAAAGAGTTCTATTTTCCGCTGAGTAAGGATCGCTACGGTAATTGCAATCCAATAGAAGTGGTGCTCGGGCCAAAGTATTCGCAATCCCTCAGCTATACCTAAACATAATGCGAGCCTGATTGGGAATTGCCAACCGGATAGGTGTGCAAGAGAATTCCGCCATAGAATGATTTTTTTCGATGTTGGCCCTTTCACAGCTCCATCCAGCGATGATTTAAAACAACGGTGTACCCAGATGCCTAGCACCAAGCTGATACTGACGGTCCAAATCGCCCCTGCTAAGATTGAAAAAATTAGTTCCATCCGGTACTCCGTCTGATCGACCATATTGAGGATGATGATCAGGAATACGAAAAAGCGTGTTGTTTCCACCGCCAAGGCACGACTATATCCGCCAATTAACGCAGCAAGGCTTACCAGCAGGATCAAGACTCCAAATGTTAGATAGCCATGTCCGAAAGAGAGAACAGCAGCAATCGCAGCAAGCACTATTGATATCAGTGCTGATGCCAAATTTTTCCCGTGATTTATAAAACTCGAACCGACTTTCACGATACTGACTGCCAAACTGCCGACTGATGCAGCAAAACCAAGAGCGGGATAGCCTAGAACTGTGGCGAACAGAACAGGTCCGGCCATACCTATGCCGGCGGAAATGAGTTCTACTATTTCTACCTTGGTCTCCTTAGACCAAGAAAACACTTGAGCCCTATATGTCTTTACATTCATCTATAGCACCTCTTCAGACCCAAAGAGTAGGGTACAGTTTAATAATAGGCTCTTTCTTTAATCCGTGGACATGTGGTGATACCTATGTCCATCAGGCTAATATTTTGAAGTATCCCCAAAATGAAAACTTTATCTTTCCAGAGTTATTTATAATAATTCAGCTCATTTTTTTCAATATGGGGAAATGCCAATTTTTTAAGTTGATGGTAATGGGGCATTACCCTAAGAAAGGAAAAATCACAGTGTACTTAAAAATATAGTATAATATATAAAAAAGAAAGAATATTCTGTCCGTTCGGTGGAGGAGGTTATATCATGGGGAAGCGAGGGAAAGTGTGGTTAGCTGTCAGTGGTTTAGTAGCTACAAAAGATGGGAGATGGCTATTCGTTAAGAAAAAATACGGTGGATTGAAAGGGCAATGGTCTTTACCTGCTGGTTTTGTTAATGAAGGCGAGACTGTTGATGAAGCTGTAAAACGTGAAATTTTGGAAGAGACAGGCATTGTTGCTCATGTAAAGGGGATTATTGGTATTCGCTCAGGTGTTATTCATAATGAAATTAGTGATAATATGATTATTTTTCTTTTAGAGCCAGAGGGAGAAGACGTTATCGTACAGGAGAAAGAATTGTCGGAAGTAGCTTTTTTACATCCAGAAAACATTGCAGATGATCAAAATACTTCTGTACTCATCAAATATTTATTAGAAGGAAGAGCAGAGTCGCATTTTGAAATGGACACAACATTAAATCCAGGAGAGCAGTTTGGTTATACGGCTTATCATGTGTTTACGGCGTATGCGAAGGAGAGGGAGAAGAAGTGAGTATACCGGTACTACTTATTTCAATGATGTTGTTCTTTATTTTATTTTTTGGAATTGGATTTTTACTCAACATGATTTTGCGAGCTACGTGGGTAATGGTTATTGTGTATCCGATTATTTGTATGCTTATTATTAATAAAGCGAGTGTATGGGACTATTTTTCAAAGCCAAAAGAAACATTTTCTTCATTTGGGACAAGTGTATCGCATTTAGGACACGCAGATGTGTTTATTCTATCTACTGGATTAGTAGGTGCTGCTTTAGCAGGAATTATAATTAAGAAGCTTCGGAAAAGTGGATATCAAATGTTTTAATCTCCAATCAATTTGGAGATTATTTTTTTGCATATTCCTTCATCGTATAGGGAATGATTAACGATGAAGGAGTGTGGAATATAAAAATGTTAAAACGATATTGTATTCGCATTATGATGACTTGTTTACTTGCATTCGCATTATGCGTAACATGGCAGGCTTTCACAGGAGTTTCTTTATTAGAGATTATAAAATCATATGAAGGAACAAGTGTAAAAGAAGTACATGCAGCAGAAATTGAGAAAAAAGTTGCTCCGAGTAAAGAAGTGATAAATGCTTTAGAACAGGCAAATGACTGGTCTAAATATCGTGTTATAGAAATGACTGCAACTGGTTATACATCAGGTATAGAGTCAACTGGAAAGAGACCGGGGCATCCAGAGTATGGCATTACATATTCAGGTGTTAAAGCAAAAAGGGATTTATATTCCACAATCGCTGCTGACTTGCGCGTATTCCCGCTCGGGACAATTCTATTCGTGCCAGGTTACGGATATGGTGTTGTAGCTGATAAGGGCGGTGCTATAAAAGGAAATCGTCTCGATTTATATTATGATACGGTGAAAGATGTTTATAGCCAATGGGGTAAGAAAAAAGTAAATGTGTATATAGTGAAAATAGGAAATGGTAAGTTTTCGGAAGAAGAGTTAACGATGTTAAATCAAGACGAAACGATGCAAGTGTTTCGTGGACAATATTTAAAACAAAGATAGTCTAGTGGTAATAACGCTAGACTTTTTTCTTGTCTTATTTCACCATAGAAGATATTGGAAATAGTATCTTCATATGAAACGATAGAATTTAGAATTGTCGCATTTTATCGAAAATAAAGTTATAATGGACGTAGAGAAATTTAGGGGGTCTGAACATGTTTCAAGTACAAAAAGAATTAGCAAGTCATGAAGCGGTAATTGTTGCCTTATTTGAAGAAGATAAAACGAGTAGCTTTGTACAAGAACTGGATAAAGCGTTTGAAGGACAATTACAAGTTTTATTAGAAGAAGAAGAACTTTCAACTAAGAAGAAAGCCATTTCAAAAGTACATAGCTTAGGAAAAACAAATGTTAAACGTTATTATTTTGTTGGTTTAGGTAAGAAAGAGTCATATACAACAGAAACGTTACGTGCGGCTCTTAGTAAAGCTTTTAAATCGTTACAATCAGCAAAAGTAAAAGACGCAGCAATCTTACTTGACTCTTTCGTAACAGATAAATTAGACGCGATTGATGTAGCTCATATTGCATCGGAAGTATATTGCCTTGGTACATACGGATTACAAACATATAAAACGGATGAAAAAGAAAGAGTAGAGTTAGAAAAACTGATTGCTATTACAGCAGAAGATGCACAAGAAATTGAAGCAGCATTAACGGTAGGATACGTACATGGACGTGCAACGAATTCAGCTCGTACGCTTGTAAATATGCCGCCAAACGTATTAACAGCGACAAAGCTTGCTGAGTATGCAGTTGAATTAGCGGAAAAATACGATATGGATTATAAGGTTCTTGAGAAAGAAGAGATGGAAGAGCTTGGTATGGGTGCATTACTTGCAGTAAACCAAGGATCTACTGAACCGCCAAAAATGATTGCTCTTATTTATAAAGGAAAAGAAGAGTGGAAAGATGTAATTGGATTTGTTGGAAAAGGGATTACATATGATACTGGCGGCTATTCTTTAAAACCACGTGAAGGCATGGTTGGTATGAAAGGTGATATGGGCGGCGCTGCAGCTGTTCTTGGCGCGATGGAGATCATCGGTGAACTTCGCCCTGAGCAAAATGTAATTGCTGTTATTCCATCAACTGACAACGTTGTAAGTGGTACAGCATTTAAGCCAGATGATGTTATTACATCTATGAGCGGAAAAACAATTGAAGTATTAAATACAGATGCAGAAGGTCGCTTAGCGTTAGCTGACGGTATTACGTATGCGAAGAAACTTGGTGCAAATTACTTAGTTGATGTTGCAACATTAACAGGCGGTATAATTGTTGCACTTGGAAATCATACAACAGGTGCAATGACAAATAATGAAGAATTGTTTGAACAAGTGTTAGAGGCTTCTATGGAAACGGATGAGCCAATTTGGCAATTGCCGATTTTTGAACGTGATAAAGAACGTGTCAAAAACAGTAAATTTGCTGATTTAAATAACTCACCAGGCCGTGAAGGACATGCGGTTATGGCTGGGACATTCCTTGGTGAATTTGCAGAAGAAACACCATGGGTACACTTAGACATCGCTGGAACATCTGAAACAACAGGAACACATGATTTAGGACCGGCCGGGGCAACAGGTGCAATGGTGCGTACACTTGCAACACTTGTTGAGCGTTTCGGAGAAGAATAAAGAATGCAAAAAAAACTGTCTGGAAAGGTCATTACATAATGAACCTTTCCGGAACAGCTTTTTTTATTTTATAGGTATTCTATAAAGAAATCGTATATAACGTTCCATTTAAAGCGAATGAAGTACGACCAGTTTCTTCAGAGACAACTAATATAAGTGAATCACTTTTCTCTGATAAGCCAATTGCAGCCCTGTGACGTGTTCCTAGCTCAGGATTGATTTCTGTGCTTTTTGTTAATGGAAGAATATTAGCTGCTGAGAGAATATGATTATTTTTAATGAGAACGGCTCCGTCATGAAGAGGGTTCCCTGGATAAAAGATCGATTCAAGTAGTGGCGCGGTTAAGTGTGCGTTTAATGTCGTTCCAGTTTGAATGAAAGAATCAAGAGCGTCACTTCGTTCCACGATAATAAGAGCACCGTGTTTTCGAGCGCTTAAATGTTGGACAGCTGTAGTGATGAAATGTGAACTTTCCGTATAAGGTGATAAATATGCTTGAATATAATATGTAGCTGCTAACGTCTGTACATTTGTTAACATATGATGAATATCTTCCATTTTACATAAAATACATTCATCTTCTTTATCGATTGCATGCTTCATGTTTGATAATTCTTTTTCAGCAATTTCAATCATCTGCTTTGTTTTTATTTTGAGCTCTTCTGACAAGCCCCATTCTTGCATAATCCTCATTCCCTTTGGTGGAGTATTTAACCATAGTGTATACAAATATTTATAGTAAAATCCTGTTAGATTTTAAAAAATATTGAGATGCAGGTTGTTTTTTTCATATAATGAAGGTACGACAGGCGAGAGGAGATGGAAGTATGAATTGGAAACAAGAATTTAGTCGCTGGCTTTCATATGCAGAATTAGACGCAGAATTAAAAGAACAGCTAGAAAACATGAAGCAAGATGAGAAGAAAATCGAGGATAGCTTTTATAAAAATCTAGAGTTCGGCACAGGTGGTATGCGTGGTGAACTTGGTGCTGGTACGAACCGTTTAAATGTATATACAGTTCGTAAAGCAACAAAAGGATTAGCTAGGTTTATTGAAAAATTAGGTGAAGACGCGAAAAAACGTGGTGTTGTTGTCGCGTATGATTCTCGTCATAAATCACCTGAATTCGCAATGGAAGTAGCTGCTACTCTTGGTGCACAGGGTATTACAACATACGTATTTGAAAGCTTACGTCCAACGCCAGTGCTTTCTTTCGCAGTTCGTCATTTACATACAGTAAGTGGAATCGTTCTTACGGCAAGCCATAATCCGCCCGAATATAACGGTTATAAAGTATATGGTGAAGATGGTGGGCAGTTGCCTCCAAAAGAAGCTGATGAGTTAATTAGCTACGTAAATGCAGTAGAAAATGAATTAACAGTTGAAGTTGCTGATGTTGAGCAATTAAAAGCTGACGGTTTATTACATATAATTGGACAAGAAGTAGATGATGCATATGCGGCAGAATTGAACAATGTCATTATTAATAAAGAGATGGTGAAAGAAGTAGGAAAAGATTTAAAAATCGTCTTTACACCATTACATGGAACATCAAATATTTCGGTACGCCGTGGTTTAGAAGAAGTTGGATTTGCAGATGTAACAGTTGTAAAAGAGCAAGAGTTACCAGATTCAAACTTCTCTACAGTAAAATCACCAAATCCAGAAGAGCATGCAGCGTTTGAGTATGCAATTCGCGACGGTGAAAAAGTAGGCGCTGATGTGTTAATCGCAACAGATCCTGATGCAGACCGTCTTGGTGTAGCAGTTCGTAATCATGATGGTGAGTTTCAAGTATTAACTGGTAACCAAACAGGTGCATTAATGCTTGATTATTTATTATCTCAAAAGAAAAAAAACGGAACGCTTCCAGAGAACGGTGTTGTTTTAAAAACAATCGTAACGTCTGAAATTGGCCGTACAATCGCAAAAGCATACGGTTTAGATACAGTTGATACGTTAACTGGATTTAAATTTATCGGTGAAAAAATTAAACAGTATGAAGAAAGCGGACAATATAAATTCCAATTCGGTTATGAGGAAAGCTATGGTTATTTAATCCGCCCATTCTGCCGTGATAAAGATGCAGTGCAATCCGTTCTATTTGCATGTGAAGTAGCTGCATACTACAAATCACAAGGTAAAACGTTATATGATGGCCTGTTAGAAGTATTTAAGAAGTATGGGTTCTTCCGCGAGGACCTTGTATCGTTAACGTTAAAAGGAAAAGACGGTGCCGAACAGATTCAAAAGATGATGGCAACATTCCGCGGGAATCCTCCGAAAGAAGTAGCTGGTTTAACAGTCGTTGCAGTTGAGGATTATAAGGAAAGCATCATTACAACGTTACAAGATGGAAATAAGGAAGAGATTCACTTACCGAAATCAAATGTGTTAAAATATCAATTAGAAGATGGTTCTTGGTTCTGCTTACGTCCATCTGGAACAGAGCCGAAAATTAAATTCTACTTTGGTGTACAAGATGATTCCTTACAAAATAGTGAACAAAAGTTACTTACTATTAAAGAAGATATTATGAATCGTTTATAATAGAATAGAGTGCTACTGATAGGAAAAGAGGAGAACGGAGAACGGCCTCCTCTTTTCTTATAGTTTTGTTTGATGTAGAGGATTATTACGAGCGAGTGTTATAAATTTGCACTTTACTAAGAGAATTAGAATGAAAAGCGAGGGTATTTGTCATGAAAAAAGTGAGAAAAGCAATTATCCCGGCAGCGGGATTAGGAACACGCTTTTTACCAGCAACGAAAGCAATGCCAAAAGAAATGCTTCCAATTGTAGATAAACCAACAATTCAATACATCGTAGAAGAAGCAGTAAAATCAGGCATCGAAGATATTATTATCGTTACTGGTAAAGGAAAGCGCTCTATCGAAGATCATTTTGATAACGCATTTGAATTAGAGCAAAACTTATTAGAGAAGAAAAAGTATGAGTTACTTGAAAAAGTACAAGCTTCTTCTAAAATGGTAGATATCCATTACATTCGTCAAAAAGAACCAAAAGGATTAGGACATGCTGTTTGGTGTGCGCGTAAATTCATTGGTGATGAGCCGTTTGCAGTATTATTAGGCGATGATATCGTTCAAGCTGAAAAACCATGTTTACGTCAATTAATGGACGAGTATGATAAAACACTTTCTTCTGTTATTGGTGTACAAACTGTTCCTGAAGCAGAAACACATCGCTACGGAATTATTGATCCGTTAGAGCAAGAGGGACGTCGTTATCAAGTTCGTAATTTCGTTGAAAAACCAACGCAAGGTACTGCACCTTCAAACTTAGCGATTATGGGACGTTACATTTTAACTCCTGAAATCTTTATGTTCTTGGAACAGCAACAAGTGGGAGCGGGCGGCGAAATTCAGTTAACGGATGCAATTCAAAGCTTAAATGAAATTCAACGTGTATTTGCATATGATTTCGAAGGAAAGCGTTATGACGTTGGTGAAAAATTAGGATTTGTTCAAACAACAATTGAAATGGCATTGCAACACCCAGAATTACGTGATGATATGCTAGTAATGATGAAGAAAATTTTAGAAGAGCAAATGAAGCAAGAGTCTTAATATAATAAACAAGGAGCTGTTCCTATAGGAACAGCTCCTTGTTTATTATGAAATCGTCGAATGAGAACGCTGATAAGCCGAACGACGTACAGCATAGTATATGCGAGGTGCGATAATAGCGCCGATAATTGTAAACGCAATATCCTTTACTGCAAACCACATCATAATCATCCAGGCAGCTTTATAACTCATATTACCACCCATGAAAATATTCACTGCCCCGTACATATAAGTAGTACCGATAATATACGTTAAAATGATTCCGACGAAAGAAGCAATTGCAAAGGTGCTGAATGTTGGTCGTTCTTTTTGTTCTACTATTTTTCCTGATACGTAAGCAACGATAATAAATGCGATAATAAAACCACCAGTAGGATCTAAAAGTGCTCCGAATCCAGCTTTGAAGTTAGCGAATATTGGTGCACCTGCTACTCCAACAAGCATGTAAACAGTCATTGATAATGCCCCGAGTCTACTTCCAAGAAGAAGACCTGCTAAAATTGCGAAAAATGGTTGCATAGATAATGGAACGCCCGCTACCTGTAAGAATGGCGCCCAAGATACAATATTTGCACCAATAGCCATAAGAGCGACGAACATGGCAGCTAATGCTAAATCTAAAACATGAAGCTTCCTCATAATGTTAACCTCCAGTTGTGTTTAGGTTAACATTATCGTAGCGAAAATATTTACTTGTTGTCAATCAAAATATTTTGATAAGAAGGCTTTAAATAGTCTCTAAGCAATGTGTATGGAATACGAAATTGCGGAATTCCGCTTGAATAAGGAGCAATTTCATATAAAGGGAAATAAATTACAAGATTATCCGGTTCTAAAAAGTAGTGAAACTTTTTAGTGCTCGTTACCTTTTCGGCTGCATCAGGAAAATAAATGCTTTCATTTTGTTTAATTTGTCTTACAATCTCTGTGCGAATTATTTCTTTATATTTATCCTCTTGCTGAAATAAATCGTCTAAGTGTAATAATTTTTTTTCGTTTAAATCAAATGTATTTGCCTTCCACGTATAAAGTCCGTGCGCTCCGCCTGTATATTGATAGTAATTCACATATAGACTTAGGAAAGGTGGTTTGTTTAAAGCTACTTTATAGTCAACATTTGCAACGTAGGGATGAAAAGGTGTGCTAGATCCTTCTGTTTCTTTATAATATTTCTTCGCTTCTTTTTCTAATTTACTTTTAAATTTAGTAGTAGAATTTTTGTAATAGGAATTCAGCTTATTTTGGAATTGTGAATCAGAAAAATTGTGAAAAGAAGGCCTATTAATTTGATATTCTATATAAGGTTTCTTACCTTTTTGCGTTACAGTCTTCACATCGATTGTCAGGTTGGATGCTTTGGCTGCATGCGTACAATTTGGTACAATAGTGAGTAAGGAGAACATAAGCAGTAGTATACAAAATTTCTGTTTCATTTAGGTGAAACCTCCTTATATAAGTGTTATAGGTAGTTTGAAAGTAAATAGGTAAAAATATACATTTAATTAAAAGTGAGGAAAAGGGGGAAACGATATGTCAAAAACTTTAATGGATTCGCTTGGAATTGAACTATTAGAAATGACAGAGGATAAAGTAGTTGCTACAATGCCCGTTGATGAACGTACGCATCAGCCGTTTGGATTTTTACATGGCGGTGCATCTGTTGCATTAGCAGAAACTGTGGCAAGTGTTGGTTCATACAATTTAATTGATCAAGAGAAATGTATTTGTTTCGGATTAGAAATTAATGCAAATCATATTCGCTCAAAGCAAGATGGAATTGTAACAGCAATCGGGACACCGATACATAGAGGACAATCGACAATGGTTTGGGATATTCGCATCATTGATGAAAATGATGATTTACTATGCATATCAAGATGTACAGTAGCAATTAAAGAAAAACGTGAAAAATAGAAAAGAGGCGGCTCTTATGAGCTGCCTCTTTTTTATAATTAGAACTGGATTTTTTTCTCTAAGAAACCTTTTAGTTCGCTAATTGGCATACGAACTTGTTCCATAGTGTCACGGTCACGTACTGTAACAGCTTTGTCTTCAACAGAGTCGAAGTCGTATGTGATACAGAATGGTGTACCGATTTCGTCTTGACGACGGTAACGTTTACCGATAGAACCAGTTTCATCAAAGTCTACCATGAAGTCTTTAGCTAGTTCTGCGAATACTTCAGTAGCACCTTCAGATAGCTTTTTAGATAATGGTAAGATAGCTGCTTTATATGGTGCTAAAGCAGGGTGGAAACGAAGAACTGTACGAGAATCGTTTTCTAATTGCTCTTCTTCATATGCATCACATAAGAATGCTAATGTTACACGGTCTGCACCTAGAGATGGCTCGATGCAGTATGGTACGTAACGCTCATTCGTTTGTGGATCGATATAGTTAAAGTCTTCGTTAGAGTGTTCCATGTGACGTTTTAAATCGAAGTCTGTACGAGATGCAACGCCCCATAGTTCGCCCCAACCGAATGGGAATCTGAATTCAATATCAGTTGTTGCGTTACTGTAGTGAGATAATTCGTCTTCACCGTGGTCACGAAGACGCATACTTTCTTCAGTCATACCAAGTGAAAGTAACCAGTTTTTACAAGTTTCACGCCAGAATGCGAACCACTCTAAATCTTCACCAGGTTTACAGAAGAATTCAAGTTCCATTTGTTCGAATTCACGTGTACGGAATGTGAAGTTACCAGGTGTGATTTCGTTACGGAAACTTTTACCGATTTGACCGATACCAAATGGAAGTTTCTTACGCATAGAGCGTTGTACGTTTTTAAAGTTTACGAAAATACCTTGTGCTGTTTCAGGACGAAGGAAGATTTCGTTTGTGCTAGACTCTGTAACACCTTGGAATGTTTTGAACATTAAGTTGAACTGACGGATTTCCGTGAATTCTTGGCTACCGCAATCAGGGCATTTTACTTCATGTTCTTTCATTAAGTCAGCCATTTGGTCGAAAGTAAGTCCGTCAACGACCATTTCGATGCCTTTTGCGTCTAATGCATCTTCAATTAATTTGTCAGCACGGTGACGAGCTTTACATTTTTTACAGTCGATCATTGGATCATTAAAGTTACCAACGTGACCAGAAGCGATCCAAGTTTTTGGGTTCATTAAAATAGCAGCATCTAAACCAACGTTGTGTGGAGATTCTTGAATGAATTTTTTCCACCAAGCTTTTTTAACGTTATTTTTTAATTCGATACCAAGTGGACCGTAATCCCATGTGTTTGCAAGACCACCGTAAATTTCAGAACCAGGGAAAACGAAACCGCGATGTTTTGCTAAGTTTACAACTTGTTCCATTGAATACATAATAAAATCCTCCTTTTGAAAGTTAACGTATTTGCGATGACGTGATGGGTACTTTGGAAACGGGGCATCTCCGCTAGCTCCAGCGGCTAAAATGTTCGGTGGCTTCGCTTCTTCCGCCGAGGCAAAAAGCGCCTCTATGTCAGAAGCTCCATCCTCCTCACATTTTGAGCGAGCCGCTTGCGCTTTTAAATTATCCAGCTCCGGTGACTAGAACAGTCGGTCATTTCGCGCCTTCCTGTGAGGCAAAAAGCGCCTCTTCGTCAGGAGCTCCAATGCCCTCCTGTTCTGAGCGAGTCACCTCCGCTTTTAAATTAAATACAAAAAAGCTCGTCTCTAGGCAATCATGCCTAGGGACGAGCTTGTATATACCCGCGGTTCCACCCTAGTTGATGCGCATTTGACGCATCCACTTTCATCACGTATTGCTCGAGACTGCCGTTTCCTTGCGGCTTCAGGCTTTCACTATCCCTGAATCGCTTTTTGTGCAAGTACTTATAAGTCCGTCATCGCTACTTATATTAATAATAATGAACATATTCTAACACGTTCTTTTTTAAATCACAATAGAGGGACGTGCCTATCTATGATAGAGTCTCGCCTATTTTGACGTTATTTATTCCGTAATTTTCTTTAATGTGCTTAATTGCTTCGCGTTTACTTAATGGAGCGAGCTCGTTAGTTTGAACGTATTCCCAAACGACATCTGGCTTTGTTTTTGCGTATTCACGAAGGACCCAGCCGATTGCTTTTTGAATGAAAAATTCTTTTGAGGAATGTAGTTGTCTGATAATCCAGAAAAGGAGTTCTTTATCCATTTTTTGTTTATATTTTAGCTGGAATAAAATAGCGGCACGTTGTAACCATATGTTTTCTGATGCAATCCACTTTGGAATATATGCAGAAATTAATTCTGGATGTTTTAAAAAGATATCACCTAAAAATGTAGGGACGATGCTATCAACAGAATCCCACCAAGACTTTGTTACAATCAGTTCTTCTAAGAAGGGGATATGAGTTTCGTTAATATGCTTTTTATATTTTTGCATAATATCAAGTGCAGCTGCCTGAAATTCACGTTCTGGTAAATCCCAAAGCTCACGTACGATAATTTGGAAGTCTTTTTGATCTGGGAGAGTATGTATTTGAATGACGTCTTTCAATAATTGTCGTCTTTCAGGTGTTTGAATACCGAGAAATGGGAAGTGATTTTTCATATAACGTGCCATTGGTTCTGCTTTTGCTGGGTTTTGATGAGCTGTAAAATGCTCTTGTAATGCTTTTACAAATGGATGCATAGGTATGGGCTCCTCTCTTATTATCATTCTCCTCTTATTATACAGAGAGTTTGGTTGAATTTTAAAACATAACTTGCACTGTAATGAAATATGTTGAGAAGAGAGAGGAGAGGATAAGATGGAAGATCAAGGCGTACTAGCAGGTTTCTTTGCTCTTAGTTTTGCGTTTATTCTTGTTATAATAATTTGGGCAATTATTTCGTATTTGTTAACGGCTTTTGCACTTTATACGATGGCGAAAAATGATGGTGCAACTGATGGTGTTCTTGCTTTTATTCCGTTTATCAATAGTAAGATATGGGGTGATTTAGCGAAAGATAAATTACCAGATTTCTTGAAAGAAGAAGCAGGGTGGAAAGTATTTGGCATATATGTCGGATGCTTCATCTTTAATTTCGTACCAATTCTATATATATTAGCAACAGCTGTATCACTTGTACTGTCTATTTATCTTATCTACGCTATTTTGGATAGATACGGAACGAATTCCATACTATTTACGATCATTCATACAATCACATTTTCGGTTTTCTTGCCGATTCATTTGTTCATTATTCGGAATGAGCCGGTGAGGTATAACGAGTAGGCGTATCAAAGTTGTCGAGCGGTCGATATATTTGGTTTCATAATAATTCGGATATGCTGAAAAAAGAACGAAAGCGCCCTGCTGAGCAGGGCGCTTTTTTCTACTACATAAGATAGCGTAAGTAAATGTAAATGTGAGAAATGATTAATGAAACGATCATAATTGGGAAGCCGACTTTAAGGAATTCCATGTAGCTGAATTTATGTCCTTCACGACTTGCGATTCCGGCTACGATTACGTTAGCAGAAGCCCCGATTAATGTTCCGTTTCCACCTAAGCAAGCACCTAATGCTAATGCCCACCATAGTACGTCGATTTGTGCGTCGGAAGGTGATAAACCTAGCCCAACTGCCATATCGTTAATAAGTGGAATCATTGTTGCAACGAATGGAATGTTATCAATTGTTGCAGAGGCGATACCAGATACCCATAGAACAAGGATAGATGCCTGAGAAATATCTCCGCCTGTTATTCCAATTACTTTTTGAGCTAACATTTTGATAAGCCCGATATCAATAAGTCCTCCAACGAGTACGAATAGTCCCGCGAAGAAGAAGATTGTTACCCACTCTACACTTGCGAATACCTCTTCAATTTCATGCTCTTTCACACCGATTAGCATAAGTACAGTAGCGCCAGTTAAGGCGATGATAGCTGCATCAATATGGAAAATGGAATGAGTCATGAAACCTAAAATAGTAAGGCCAAGTACTGTTAAAGATTTCTTCATTAATACTGGGTCTTTAATGTATTGTTTTTCATCTAAGCTCATTAATTTTTTAATTTGTACAGGATCAGCAATTAATTGCTTACGGTACATGAAGTAAAGAATTGTTGCTGTAACAGCAATAATGATGATTACGATAGGTGCTAAGTTGAATAAGAAAGCATTGAAATCTAAATGTTTATTAGCAGAACCAATCATAATATTTGGCGGATCACCAATTAATGTTGCTGTTCCTCCGATGTTTGAAAAAATAATTTCAGAAAGTAAATATGGAACAGGATTTACTTGCAAGATGCGCGTAATAGATAAAGTAACTGGAACAACAAGAAGTACGGTTGTAACGTTATCTAAAAATGCGGAGCCAAGCGCGGTAAGTAAGGAAAGTGAAATTAAAATTTTAATTGGATTTCCTTGTGCTCCTTTTGCGGCTTTAATGGCAACGTATTGGAAGACACCTGACTTACTTGTAATGTTTACCAGTATCATCATACCGATGAGTAATGTAATTGTTCCCCATTCAATATGTTTCGTAAAGGCATTGTGTAAGTCAACGACCCCGGCAATTACCATGAATGTTGCACCAAGAAGTGCGATGACAGCGCGGTTAATTTTTTCAGAAATAATAATGGCATATGTAATTAAAAAGACTGCGATAGCGAAATAATACTGCCAGTTTGCGAGTTCTTGCGTTGTTTCGTGCAAAACTCTCATCTCCTTTCATTCACTTTTCTTAGTGTGTCAAAAAATTAACTAGATGAAACACACATAACGTCATTATAAAGTAGAAAAATGGCGGATGTAAATGAAAGGGTTTATTTTGTCATATTTTCTGCATAGGTCATTTTTTCTTATTTTTAAAAATATTTGTGGGCATCTGACATATATATAAGATACATCCAATCTGAATATTTAAAATCGAATCAGCATTCGAGCTTGTTCGTGTAGGAGTGTCAAATAGAAAGGAATGACAAAGATGATAAGGAAGGGATCGTATGGATGAACAACGATTTTTGTTTTTAGACTTTGAGTTTACGATGCCCCAGCATAGAAAAAAGCCAAAAGGTTTTTTCCCAGAAATTATTGAGGTCGGACTCGTTTCAGTTGTTGGTTGTAAGGTGGAAGATACGTATTCATCGCATGTTAGACCGAAAACATTTCCGTCTTTAACGGATCGATGTAAAAAATTTTTAGGAATTAAACAGGAAGTAGTGGACAAAGGAATTTCTTTTCATGAACTTGTTGAGAAACTTGCAGAATATGAAAAGAGGTGTAAACCGACAATTGTAACGTGGGGAAATATGGATATGAAAGTCTTAAAGCAAAATTGCGAAATGGCGGGAGTAGAATTTCCATTCTTTGGACAGTGTCGTGATTTATCGCTTGAGTATAAGAAGTTTTTTGGAGAAAGAAATCAAACAGGGCTGTGGAAAGCAATTGAGGCTTATGGAAAAGCAGGAACAGGAAAGCATCATTGTGCGCTTGATGATGCGATGACGACATATAATATTTTTAAGTTAGTAGAAAAAGATAAAGAGTATTTAGTCAAACCAGCACCTCCGACATTAGGAGAACTTGTTGATTTTTCGAAAGTGTTAAAGAATGTGAGTACACAGTAACGACCAAATTGCAAAACATGTAATTTGGTCGTTTTGTTTTTTTAAAGTTTGTAATCTTGCTTCAATTGTTGAAGTGTTTCTAGACTACGCCCCGCAAAAGGTGAATCATCTTCAGAAAATGAATTCATTTGAGTTTCTAATGCTAGTTTTAGTGACTCTGTATAATCCGGAATTTCTCCTTCATATTTCTTCACCATTTGCTCTGGAATGTTCGTCTGTTCACGAAAAGCTAAAGCGCGTCTTTCGTGGAAGAATGGTACGTCAGCTTGTTTTACATTATGTAAATCACCTTGCACCGGATGTTTTAAAACAGCTAATACTTTTACGACGTAACTGCCAGGACGGCTATTTGTAATTTCGCCAATGTATTTTCCAGTTTTATAAATACCAGTAACGATTTCACCAATTTCAAATGTTTCTCTCATATTTTTCACCTCAAGTTTATAGTAAGGAAAGTGCGCGAAGGAGTCAAAGAAATCATTCGCTTTCGGAACGCCCCCCTTGAGAATATGACAGGCTTCAATTATAATTTAAGGTGATAAAACAGAAAATTCTGATGTTTATTTTTGCCATAAATTCCTCGATAAGGAGTGTTCTGTATGATGCCTTTATATTTTCCTGAAGATAAAACGGAGTATATTATTCCAGGTATTGTTTGCGTTCTATTTATCATCGGTGCGGTTGCTACGTGGCGTATGTTTATTCGTGTATCAAAACGAGAAGCAGAGCGATTACAGAAAGTAGAAGAAAAGCTTTTAGCTGAAAAGAAACAGTAATTCATTTTTGCATGTTTCCCTCTATGCTCGGACAATCTAAGGGCAGAAAGTATTTTGGAGGGAATTGAATGAAAAGACGGCTTTTTTTCAGTTGTTGTTTGTTATTTCTGATGGCGGGTTGTGACCAAGGAAAGCCGAAAGAAATTGACGTGAAATTACATAATGCTTCAGGTGATGAAGTTGGGACTGCAAAAGTAGTTCAGCAAACAAGTGGAGTGAAGATTAAGATTAAAGCGGAAGGTTTTACACCAGGCCCGCATGGAATACATGTACACGAAATTGGAGAGTGTAAAGCACCTCGTTTTGAATCATCTGGGAATCATTTTAATCCAGACAATAAAAAGCACGGACGCCTCAATCCGAAGGGTGCAGAAAATGGTGATTTACCGAACGTAATTGCAGACGGTTCTGGAAAGATTAAAGCGGAAATCGATGCGCCGCATATAACGCTTGAAGAAGGAAAAACGACGATTCATAGAAAAGATGGAGCGTCTATTATAATTACAGAAAACCCTGATGATGGTATGACACAACCAACAGGAAAATCTGGTGATCGAATTGCTTGCGGTGTTATCGTAAAAAAAGCGTCGGACATGAAGAAAAAATAGAATGTACCGTGAATGGTAGATTTTGTTGAGAAACCACATGATAGTAAGTGGAATTATATCGATTTACCGAAAAAAGGAGGCTGTCCCAAAATGATTTTGGAACAGCCTCTTTTTTTGTTAGGAGAATGTATGACGCAGTCTGTTTAAAATTTCTTCTAAAACAGATCTAGGACAGCCAATGTTAATTCTTATATGGGCTTCTCCACCTGTTCCGTATTTCTCACCAGGATCAACGATGATTTTACCTTTCTCTTCAAGCAAGGCTGTTCGTTTATTTTGAGAAAGGTCCAAGTGGGAACAATCAATCCACAGTAAAAAACTGCCTTCTGGTTTAATTATAGAAAGAGCTGGTATGTGATTTTGAATATACTCACAAGCAAATTGAGCGTTATCTTCAACGTACAATCGAATTTCATTTAGCCAATCATTACATTCTGTATAGGCACTTTGCATTGCTGTATAAGCAAATGTATTTAATCCGTGGAATCCTTGTCTATATTGGATAGACATAAAGGTAGTACGGAGATTTTCATTCGGAATAATGATGGTCGATGCTTGCAATCCAGCGATATTAAATGTTTTGCTCGGAGCCATACAAGTAATAGTGCGTGCTGCTAATTCTTCAGATAAAGAAGCAAACGGTGTATGAGTATGGCCTCTATAAATAATATCGGCGTGAATTTCATCCGCGACAACGGTTACATTATATTGCGTACATAACGTACCGAGTTTTATTAGCTCCTCTTTCGTCCAAACGCGCCCGATAGGATTGTGCGGGCTGCAAAGAAGCATTAGTTTTACACCTTGTTTAAACTGAGTTTCTAGATGCTCGAAGTCTATCTTATATATGCCATTCTGTTTAAACAAGGGACTCTCACATAATTGTCTATTATTTGTTTTGACCATTTCAAAAAATGGTGGATAAATAGGAGGTTGTACGAGTACGGCATCTTCTTCTTTCGTTATAGCTTGTATGCTCGTACTAAGAGCTGGAACGATACCTGCGCTAAATACAATCCATTCTTTTTGTATTTCCCAATTGTATTGGCTTTTCGTCCAATTACAAATGATATCCCCAATATTTTCAGGAGGAAGTGTATAGCCGAAAATAGGATGTTCTATGCGTTTTTGTAATGCAGTTTGAATTGGTTTTGGTACTTCAAAATCCATATCGGCAATCCAAGCGTGGATGAGCTCTTCATTTTTATATGTATCCCATTTTGTACTATGTGTTCCGCGACGATTTACCGTTTTATGAAATAGTTGCATATGTTTGCTCCTTTCTTCTGTCAAACTGTTAAGTTATGAAAATTCTCACTCTTCTTATAGAATAGCTGATATGATACGATAAAGAAAAGCATTAAAAAGTGAAAAGGCGGGAATCAGATGGGTGCATATGACAAAATGATTGAGGTTGTGAAAAATTGGGATCCGTTTCAAATGGGACCGGAGTTTTATGAAACAGAAGCGAGCGATGTCGTAAACGTCGTAAGTGTGTTTGATGATCCGAAATACATCGCAAAGAAGATTCAACATATATACTTTATGTCTTTTGAAGAAGTACCTGCACTTGAAAAATGCGAAAAATTAGCAGTAGAGTTACTCGTACTAAAAGAAGGCGGAAGTTGTTCATTATAGGCTGTCGGAATTTACGACAGCCTTTTTGTTTGTTTTCGTTCGGATTGATTAAAGCTTCCCTTTATCCCGTTTTAACGGGCAGTAAAACTCCCGCCTCAAAATTCGGTTGAAGCAAAGAGGTTAGGCGAGAAATCAAACTGCCCGTAAAAACCCGATTGGTGAAGGCTAATAATCCGTGGGGATAGAGCCTCCCACGGATTAAAGCTTCACTTTATTGCGCCGCAAACGCAATAATTTCTTCATAAACATGATCGGGCTTTTCTTCAGGTAGTAAGTGTCCTGTATTTTCGTAAGAAATGAAAGTTGAATTAGGTAGGTCTTTATGGAGACGGTGTCCTACATGTACAGGGACGACGCGATCTTTTTCACCCCAAATGAGTAATACTGGGGTTTCGATTTTTTGCAATTCAGTTGAAGATAAGTCACCTTCACGGTCTCTTATCATTCGAGTTAAAGCAGGGAATATACGATCATCATAAAAAGGAGCAGCATAGCCTTCCATCATTTCATTGTCAATTAATGAATGGTCATGAACGACATTCATTAAGTTATGAACGATGCCCCTTCGAATAATCAAGTTCTTCACGTATAAGTGGAAGAACGGTAAATAAGAGGAGTACAGTAAAGGGAAGTTTGCACGTGCTAAATAACTAGAGCTACATAGTAAAATCGTCTTTGAAATTAATTCAGGGCGCAGGCGGTTTACAAAGAGTGAAATTTGTCCGCCCATAGAATGACCAACTAATACAATATTCGAAAGAGATAAATGTTCGATTAAATCGATAATAATAGCTGCTAAATTGTGATAAGAATATTTAAAGAGATGAGATTTATCACTTTTTCCGAATGGTGGTAAATCAAGGGCAATTACTGTACCTTCCTTTGTTAGTAAAGGAATGAGTCGTCGATAGCTAAATGAGGAAGAGAGGAAGCCGTGAACGAGTACGAAAGTAGGTCGTTCTTTTTTAGTATTATGTTCATACAATTCGTAATGAATAGTAGTCCCGCGAGTGGAAAAAGTGAAGTAAGGGCATTTGCATTCATGGTTCATTTTTTTTCACTCCATTGATTTTTGTTCATATCATCTCCAGACAAGAAACAAAATATGTTAACAAAAAAAGGCAAGATGACATCGTCATCTTGCCTTTTGCGTATTTATAATTACCCACGCACAATATTAGGTGGTGTTTTTCCTTGTAATCCTGCCACTAAATTTTCAGCAGCGGTCATCGCCATTTGCTGCCGAGTTTTTAATGTTGCAGATCCGATGTGCGGTAAAGTTACAACATTTTGTAATGATAAGAGCGGATTCTCTTTTTGAATCGGCTCTTGTGTAAATGTGTCGATGCCGGCTGCAAATATTTTCTTTTCTGTTAACGCATGAATTAATGCAGTTTCATCTACTGTTTTCCCGCGAGAAGCATTAATGAAAATTGCTGTTTCTTTCATTA
The DNA here is from genome assembly GCF_042728695.1 of Bacillus sp. NPDC060175. Lineage (NCBI taxonomy): Bacteria > Bacillati > Bacillota > Bacilli > Caryophanales > Bacillaceae > Bacillus > Bacillus sp. NPDC060175. The sequence goes on along the minus strand of NZ_JBHWYR010000046.1, from coordinate 8,395 downwards.
GTGAAAATTCCTTTTCACCGATAAGATGATACGTTTCATCTGTTAATGGAGTAAGAAGAATAATAAAATCAGATTGTTCGATTAGAGTTTGTAAATCACAATATGTAGCATCAAATTTTTGCTCAGCTTCTTCTTTACGGCGACGGTTATAGTAAAGGACATTCATATCAAAGCCGAATTTCGCTCGTTTTGCGACAGCTTCTCCAATTCGTCCCATTCCGATAATACCAATCGTACTATGATGTACATCTAGTCCGAAGTGTTCTTTTCCGATTTCAGCGTTCCATTCACCATTTTTTACATAAGAATTGAGTTCGCAAACACGGCGACCAGCAGATAACATAAGAGCGAAAACGAGATCGGCGACTGTATCATCTAACACATATGGAGTATTCGTTCCGATAACATTTTGTTTTTCCATCGCTTTTAAATCAAAGTTATCATGGCCAACAGAAATGTTACTTACTACTTTTAAATTAGGAGCAGCCTGCAATAACTCTTCATTTATAGTAGATCCGAAATTTAATAATCCATCTTTATCTTTTATTTTTTCTAATAGAACATCACGAGGTACTTTCTGATTTTGATCCCATTTATCAAAATCACAGTGTTCTGATAAATAGTTTTCTACAAATGTTGGAACTGGTTCGGCAATATATACTTTTGGTTTCACGGTTCCATCCCCTTTCCTCTTTACCCGGATTGGTGTGTACTAATAATCAGTGGGTATGAACCCTCTCGCTGGTTAAAGTTTCGCTTTATCCCGCTATTAACGGGCAGTAAGACTCCGACCTCAAAAAATGGCTGAAACAAAGAGGTTAGGTGGGAGTCCGGGCTGCCCGTAAAGGCCCGATTGGTGAAGGTTAATAATCAGCGGGTATGAACCCTCCCACTGATTAAAGTTTCACTTTACCCCGCTATTTGCGGGCAGTAAGCTTTCCGCCTTGAAGAACAGCTAAGGCAAAGAATATAAGTTAGAAAGCAACTGTCCGTAAAGGCCCGATTGGTGTGGGCTAATAATCAGCGGGATAAAGCATTCCGCTGATTAAAGTTTCACTTTATTTTGACATAATTCTCAAAAAAAATCTTCTTTTCAAACTGGAAAGAGTATTTGTATAATTTAGACACAAACTAAAAGGAAGGATGATTTATATGGTGACAGAGAAAGAATTGGAATTATTAGCTTGTCTTGAAAAGAATAGCCGTTTATCTGTAGATACATTAGCGAAGTTGTTAAATATAGAAGTAGAAGAAGCGAAAAAAATGGTTGCGAAATTAGAAAGTGAAAAGATTATCGTGGACTATGTAACACATATCGATTGGACAAAAGTGAAAGAACATACTGGTTTAACGGCGATGATTGATGTGAAAGTTACACCGAAGCGTGGTGTGGGTTTTGATGCGGTAGCCGAACAAATTTATCGCTATTCAGAAGTGAAATCCGTTTATTTAATGTCTGGGACATATGACCTTTCTATTACATTAGAAGGGAAAACGATGGGAGAAGTAGCAATGTTTGTTTCTGAGAAATTAGCAACAATTGAATCTGTCGTTTCAACGACAACTCATTTTATTTTGAAGAAGTATAAACATGAGGGGATTATTTATGAAAAGACAGATGATGATAAGAGAATTGTGGTGACACCGTGAAGCAATTCGACCTATCTAGAGTAGCAGAATCTTTACAACCGTCCGGTATACGAAAGTTTTTTGATTTAGCGGCAAGTATGAAAGGTGTTATTTCACTTGGAGTGGGGGAGCCGGACTTTGTTACACCTTGGAATGTAAGGCAAGCATGTATTCGTTCTTTAGAACAAGGATATACGTCATATACAGCAAATGCAGGATTATTGGAGCTCCGTCAAGAAATAGCAAAGTATCTAAAAAAACAATTTGGAGTATCTTATGATCCGAATGATGAAATCATTGTTACAGTTGGGGCGAGTCAAGCGCTAGATGTAGCGATGCGCGCTATTGTAAACCCTGATGATGAAATACTTATTATTGAACCAAGTTTCGTTTCGTATGCACCACTTGTTACGTTAGCGGGCGGGGTCCCAGTTCCAGTAGCGACTTCATTAGAAGATGAATTTAAAGTACAGCCAGATCGAATTGAAGCAGCTATTACAACGAAAACAAAGGCAATATTACTTTGTTCTCCCAATAACCCAACAGGCGCAATGTTAAATAAATCCGAATTAAAAAAGCTAGCAGTTATTGTTGAGAAGTATAATTTAATCGTGTTATCTGATGAAATTTATGCAGAGCTCGTATACGACGAAGCATATGCGAGTTTCGCGAGTATTAAAAATATGCGTGACCATACAATTTTAATTTCAGGGTTTTCAAAAGGATTTGCGATGACAGGATGGCGTCTTGGGATGATTGCAGCCCCTGTGCAATTTTCAGAATTAATGCTCAAAATCCACCAGTATTCAATGATGTGTGCACCGACGATGTCTCAATTTGCAGCACTTGAAGCATTACGCGGGGGAAATGATGAAGTAATTCGAATGAGAGATAGCTATAAACAACGTCGTAACTTTATGACGACATCTTTCAATGAAATGGGCTTAACATGTCATGTACCAGGCGGGGCATTTTATGTCTTCCCTTCTATAGCTTCAACCGGATTATCTTCAGCAGAATTTGCAGAACAATTATTATTAGAAGAAAAAGTGGCTGTTGTTCCTGGAAATGTGTTTGGCGGGAGTGGTGAAGGATTTATTCGTTGTTCATATGCAACATCGCTTGAGCAACTTATGGAAGCAATGAAGAGAATGGAACGGTTCATAGAGAATAAAAAAAGGACAAAACACAATACGTTTTGTCCATAAAAGGGGGGGAATACTAGAAAGCCATGTGTTAGTATTCTATCCTAATATTGGAGAATTATACGTATTACAGGAAATTTTTTCGTGAATTTTGAATGAGCTCTATCAAAGTGGTATAATTTACTAATATAAGGTGGGAGTATCCCCGGTGTTTTACTTAGGATACTTACTCACTAATCGGATATTTAACAATAAATACATCTGCTTTGCTATTTACAATTGTAGAGAAAATGGTAAACGTATGGGAGTGTTTCACATGTCAGAACAATATACAACGGGAGTGGTTGTAACAGGGAAAGTAACTGGAATTCAAGATTACGGTGCATTTGTAGCTTTGGATGCAGAAACACAAGGACTTGTGCATATATCTGAAATCACAAATGGGTATGTAAAAGACATTCATGACTTTTTAAAGGTCGGGGATACAGTAGAAGTAAAAGTACTTTCAATTGATGAAGAACACAGAAAAATGAGTTTATCGTTAAAAGCGGCGAAAAGAAAGCAAGGACGAATTCTTATACCGAATCCATCTGAGAATGGATTTAATACGCTGCGTGAAAAGCTAGCAGAATGGATTGAAGAATCGGAGGTAATAAAGTAAAAGAGGAACGCATATGAGCGTTCCTCTTTTACTGTGACTTATGATATATATATTTGCAAATATGATTGCATGCAATCATATTCGTATGTCGGAGGCGAAAAAGACATACTGACTATTGAATTTCATGTGTTTCTGGGTGAGTACCAAGATTCTCGGATGGTTTAAATAGTAAGCCGAGATTGATAAGCCCAGAAATACCAACGATGCCGTAAATAATACGTGCAAGAGCGGAGTTTTGCCCACCGAAAATAGCTGCTACTAAGTCAAACTGGAAGAACCCGATCAGTCCCCAGTTAACAGCGCCGATTACAGTGAAGACTAATGCGATACGTTGCAATGTACTCATGAAAAAGCCCCCCTTAATGTGAAGCATGAGCAAGTGAAGAGTTAATAAGAAAATTTAACTCCTTTATATAATGGGGTAGTTTTGGTGTTTTTATACATAAAAAATGTACGAAAAACGATGTATATACATCTATACCGAAAAATGCGAATTTTTATGCAAAAAATGAACTTTTTCTAAAAAATAAATAATGGTTACGTTTACAATTATTGAATCGCTTGATTTACAACTTTAGTTTCGCTAAAGTGAATACAGAAATACATATACATAATTGGAGGGAAAAAGATGAGTACACATGTAACGTTCGACTATTCTAAAGCGTTATCCTTCATCGGTGAAAATGAACTAACTTATTTACGTGATGCAGTAAAAGTAACACATCATGCAATCCACGAAAAAACTGGAGCTGGGAACGATTTCCTTGGATGGGTAGAGCTTCCGCTTCAATATGATAAAGAAGAATTTGCTCGCATTCAAAAATGCGCAGAAAAAATTAAAAATGACTCTGACATTTTACTTGTTGTAGGTATTGGTGGTTCTTACCTAGGAGCACGCGCAGCAATCGAAATGTTAAACCATTCTTTCTATAACACGCTTTCTAAAGAACAACGTAAAACTCCACAAGTGCTATTTGTTGGACAAAACATTAGCTCCACTTACATGAAAGATTTAATGGACGTACTAGAAGGGAAAGACTTTTCTATTAACGTTATTTCCAAATCAGGTACAACAACAGAGCCTGCAATCGCATTCCGTATTTTCCGTAAATTATTAGAAGAAAAGTATGGAAAAGAAGAAGCACGCAAACGTATTTATGCGACTACAGATAAAGCGCGCGGTGCTTTAAAAACATTATCTGATAATGAAGGCTACGAAACGTTCGTTATTCCAGATGATGTTGGCGGTCGTTTCTCTGTATTAACACCAGTAGGTTTATTGCCAATCGCAGTAAGTGGCCTAAACATTGAAGAGATGATGAACGGTGCAGCTGCGGGTCATAATGATTTCGCGAAATCAGAACTTGAAGAAAACCCAGCTTACCAATACGCAGTAGTTCGTAATGCCCTATACAATAAAGGGAAAACAATTGAAATGCTTGTTAACTATGAGCCAGCACTTCACTACTTCTCTGAGTGGTGGAAACAGTTATTTGGTGAAAGTGAAGGAAAAGATCAAAAAGGTATTTTCCCATCTTCAGCAAACTTCTCAACTGACTTACACTCATTAGGTCAATATATTCAAGAAGGTCGTCGTGACCTATTCGAAACAGTTCTTAAAGTAGGTAAATCTACACACGAACTAAAAATCGAATTAGACGACAACGATTTAGATGGATTAAACTACCTTGCTGGTGAAACGATAGACTTCGTAAACACAAAAGCATACGAAGGTACATTACTTGCACATAGCGATGGCGGAGTACCGAACTTAATTGTAAACATTCCAGAACTAAACGAGTACACATTCGGTTACCTTGTATACTTCTTCGAAAAAGCATGTGCGATGAGCGGCTACCTATTAGGCGTAAATCCATTTGACCAACCAGGAGTAGAAGCGTACAAGAAAAATATGTTTGCTCTACTTGGAAAACCAGGATTTGAAGAGTTAAAAGCAGAATTAGAAGAGCGTTTAAAATAATAAAAAGCGATCGGGTCTCCGGTCGCTTTTTGTTGTTTTACGAAAAAGTACATCGGTATATTCAAACTAAAATGGGTATGCTAAAGGAAAAGTCTAGGAGGGATGGGCTTGATTCCGATTCAATCAAATTTAGAAGGACGTACATATGCGTTATATAAGTTAGAAGAGATTATGAAACCACTCGGATATAGTATTGGTGGTAATTGGGATTATGATAAAGGATGTTTTGATTATAAAATCGACGAAGAAGATGGCTATCAATTTTTACGAGTACCATTTACAGCGGTGGATGGAGAACTAGATGTGCCCGAGGTAATAGTCCGTCTTGAAACGCCGTATATTCTTTCGCACGTATATCAAGACGAACTAGATGATAATGTTAATTCTTTAACAGCTGGAACGAGTGGAGTTGATCAATTTGCTGAGCCGAAAGATCCCGATGGAGACGTGAAAAGAAAATATATCAGTATTGGTAAAGTACTGGTACAAGAACTAGAAAATCATTTTTTTAATGGTGAATAACGATGAGTATGTCGCTTTCGATGAGAATGAAAGAATGAACTGGATTGATCATATATTGTTCGTCGCGCTTTACACCTAGTAAGAGAATGTTTTGCTTTAAAAGAGTATAGCTACAATTTGCAAAGGATTGTCCGGTGCAGGACGGGGAAATCTCCATCAGTTGTAATTTGTTATCGGAGATTTCATCGTAAAGTGAGAATAGTACACCTGAAATGGAAGGGAATAAAAGAGAAGCGGTAAATACATAGCTCGTTAATTTATTTCCTTCTATAATTTCTGATACGCCAGCTCTCGTTGCATTTTGGATTTGTTCAGAAGTAAGAAGTTCAGCGATGCAGTGAATGTTTGGATTAAGTCCTTTTGCAGTTAAAATATTTAAAATGGACTGTGTATCTGCTAAGCTTTCGTTCTTCTCTTTATCTGATGTTATTAATATAGTGTGAGCTGTTGCGATGTTAGCTTTTAATAAAGTTTGATCGTGATGCGGACAACCTTTTATAAATTCTAAATGATGAAATGGCTTTGGAAGTAAAGAAAGTGTTTCATCAATTAAAACGATATCAAGGTTCGGTTGTAATATGTGCATTTGTTTTACAACATGTTTTGCACGCTCATTCCAGCCAACGATAATCATATGACCATTAGAGGTAGCAGCTTCTTCTCCTTTAATTCTCATATATTGTTTACTAATCATGTCGGTAGCGAATAGAACCATATAATAAGAACAAAATCCAGTTCCTAATAAAATAATACAGATACCAATAAGTTTTCCTATCGTTGTATGGGGGGCGAAATCGCCGTATCCAACGGTGAAAATGGTAACGATTGACCACCAAACCCCGTCGAACCATGTGGTGAAGTGATCTGGCTCGAGTGTATGTATAAGAAAGCCAGAAAAAGCAGTAAGTACAATAATAAAACAAATTAAACGAAAAATAATGGAATCACGAAATGTATCTACTAAATTCGAGCGGGATTTCAAGTTCCTTATTCCTCCTTACGTTTCAGGACTACATTCATTGTTACCATTATAGAAAAAAGAAAAACTCTCTAATTAAAAAGAGAGTTTTTCTTTAACTACTCAGTCACTCTATGAAAAAATGCCAGAAAAGCATTTTTTTAAATGGTCGAGAGGGACTGGCTATGTATAGGAGCGGTCAGTGCCTTTTCCTGCCACGTGCAAAGTTTTAAAACAAAGAAAGGTAGCAAGATGTAGGTCCATTCTTATCTCAATGGCAGCAATCCATATGCTGAAAAATATAGGCGATAAGGTACGTATTTTCGCTGGACTAACACTCCTTATCAAAATTCTGAATGAAATGTATGGCTGAGTAGTTACGTTTTTCTTTATGTTACATACTCTCCACTTCAGTTTGTTGAACACTTTCAAGATGCTGAAGAGCATAGTAAACATCGGCAGTATGTCTTTTTTGATCGATAGACAATTTCAAATGTAAATAGTGCGAACCATTTTCCAATGTTTTGAGCTTCATGTTTTTAACTTTTATATCCATTTCTTTTATTTCTTCAATTACAATGGGGATATTGTCCATATTTCGTACAACGAGTTTAACTGCGATATCACGTTGACGAAATGATCTAGGACCGACGAATTTCATCGTTAAGGGTATAAGTTCTACACTAATCATAAGGAAACACATTCCGAAAGTAGCCTCGATATAGAAACCAGCTCCAACGGCAATGCCAATGCCAGAAGCACCCCAAATCATAGCGGCGGTCGTTAATCCCGCAATACTATCGTTTCCTCTTCGTAAAATTACACCGGCACCTAAAAAACCGATTCCTGATACAATTTGAGCGGCAAGTCGAAGTGGATCCATATTCATATGATCGGTATGTGGTAAGTTGTAAGCTGCTTTAATAGAAACAATCGTCAGGAGGCAACTAATTATAGAAATAACTAAACACGTTTTTAAACCGAGTGGTTTACGTTTTAATTCGCGCTCTAAACCGATGGCGAATCCTAAAATGGCCGAGAGACCTAGTTTTATTAATAAGTCGGTGTAGTCCATGTATATTCCTCCTTGTATGATATGGTATATGAATAAAACGTTTCTATAGAAAGAAACACTTTTTGGCAGAGTGACTTTCTATAGAATATATGTAGGAATTACTTAGAAATGAAAGAGATGTTTCGTTTAAGTATATGATATTAAAAAAGAAATGTAGTTGGTTTCAAAAAAGTTTTCAAAAGGTGTTGCATTTCATTTTTTCACATGATATATTAATAAACGTCGCTGATGCAGAAACGCAGAAAACGACAAAAAAGAAATTGAAAAACATAGTTGACATCGAAAAATGAAGATGTTAATATGATGAAGTCGCTTCTGAAGCGGCAGATAAGTTCTTTGAAAACTGAACGAAACAAACAACGTGAACGTCAATTTTTATTTTTAGATGCTAGACAAACTAACTTTATTGGAGAGTTTGATCCTG
>NZ_JBHWYR010000045.1:0-44907 GCF_042728695.1 Bacillus sp. NPDC060175 | reverse complement strand
GTCTATATATATGAATAATATTATTATAAAATTTACAAATACAAAAAACCAAAGGAATAGTCCTTTGGTTTTTTACATCTTTTTATCTTGCTTAGAAATCTTCTTCCACTTATCACGCTCAGCTCTTGCCAGAATAGCATCTTGTTTTCTCATAAAATACGCCAATTCTCTTTGCAATTTTTTATAGCTTTGCAAACGATTTATCGTCGTTAGCCCGTTATCAATTGCTTTATGCACTGCGCATCCTGGTTCATTCTCATGTTTACAATCTCGGAAGCGGCATGTTTTTGCAAGTTCTTCAATATCAGAAAATGTTGTTTGAATTGCATTGCTTCCTTCCCAAAGCTGCAACTCCCTCATGCCAGGAGTATCAATGACTAAGCCCCCACTCGGTAGTTGGAACAGCTCACGATGAGTTGTCGTATGCCGCCCTTTACTATCTTCCTCACGTATATCTCCCGTTTTCGCTATCTCAATTCCTACGAGTGCATTTAACAAAGTAGATTTTCCAACCCCCGATGAGCCGACTAAAGCAATTGTTTTTCCTGAAGCAACAAATTGTTGTAACGAGTCAATACCTGTATGCTCTAAACTATCGACGACGAAGATCGGAACACCAATTGCAACAGCTTCCGTTTCTACGATTTTTTGTTCCACATCTTCACATAAACTACTTTTTGTTAAAACAATAACAGGCATTGCACCACTTTCATACGCTAATAGTAAATAACGCTCCAGCCTTCTTACGTTAAAATCATGGTTAAGTGCATTCACTAAAAATAAATAATCTACATTTGCTGCAATAATTTGTTCTTCAGTTCTATTACCAGCTTCTTGTCTTGAAAAAGAACTTCTTCTCGAAAAAATACGATGAATGATTGCCTTTTGTTCATTTTCTATTTTCTTTATATACACCCAATCACCAACCGCTGGGTAATCTCCTCTCGTTACCGCTTCATGCCGAAACTTCCCAGACAGTTCTGCCATATATTCACCGTCATTACAAATAATCCGATATATATGCTTATGTTCAAGTAAAATACGTCCTACTTCATAGTTCTCAACAGCTTGTTCTTCAAAAAAAGAATCCCAGCCGAACGATTCTAAAATATTTTGATTCAAATTGATATCCTCCCTAGTTTGAACTCAGTGGAAGGATTGTGCGCTCACTTATAGAGTATCGCCCTTTCCGTCCACCTTTGTATTTGGTTTACTATTCATATAAGTCAATTTCGCCATAATACATCACCCCGTTCTAATTTTAATTACTCTCATTATATGGAATATCACGTTAAAAAGCTACTTTATTTAACGTAATTTTCAAATAACTTATTTTTCAGCATTTTAATTTGTCCGCGATGACTAATTTCATCTTCTAGCACGTGAAACCAAAGGTAGTGCTGATTATATGCTACACCATTCGGCCACTTTCTTTCTGACATTAGCCATTCATCATCCCGTTGTCTCAAATACTCTAATGTTTCTTCTCGAACTTTCTGTAAAAGTTGTACATAATACTGTATTTCATAACCACGGATAGATCTCCCCGCTTCCCCTAAATACAGTGCATCTTCCCATACTTCTAATTCTTCTTTTGTAAAATCACGATTTTGAAAAGAAATAAGCTGATGGACTTTTTCTATAGCCGCTATATGCTTCAGTAAAGCACCAATTGAATTCTCACCACTCGGCATTATTAAATCCAATTGCTCCACTGCTAAATCCTCTATTTCCTGTAATGTTACTGCCCGCGTATGCTCCATCATACTTACAAGTTCCCCTATATTTTTTGTATAACCATCTACACTTCTTATTCGATAATCTATATACATTTCACGCACCCCTTTCTGAATTCATATTAATGAAAAAAAGCTTCATATAATAGACTGAAATATATCAGATTTTTCTGTTACAATTAAATTGAACAAGCAATTAGCTAGAACAAACTTTCTCAATATGCTTATATAAAATTAAAAAAGGAATATATATTTAGTAAACGAATCTTATTCACTAAAAGGAGTGGATTCGATGGAAATGTATCAATGGCTAACTGCTGTTCTAGTTGGTGGCGTTACTGGCTTCGTTTCCCATCTAATCAATAACCAAGGTAAGTTATTGCTTCCACGCCGTTTAAAAACATTTTTCCACTTTGGGTTTTTAACCGATATATTTACCGGTAGCCTAGCTGCACTTCTTGGACTTGTTTTATTCGATGTCACCTTAATTAAAGAAATTATAAAAGTATCTATTGTAACCGCTATTTCAGGCCAAACATTTTTACTTCATCAAGCTCTAGGTGGTGAACAGGCTAAAAACACGCAAATTGGGAAAGCTGATGAGAAAATTCAAGAACTTGACAAATTATTACGACGTTAATCTATACTTTCTTTAAAAATTATTGTTATAATGAAAAATAAATATTTTCTATTGCGTCGTTTGTCAGAAGAAAGGGTGTTTCGTATGACAAAAAAGAAAATAGAAGATTTCTTAACAAACTCCGAAAAAGAGGAACTGCTAGAAAACTATAAATGTTTACGAGAAGCCCGCACAAAAAGCGAAGCTAACTATTTTGGTGAGGCAGTAGACCATCTATTAAATAAAGTAAAAAAACGTGTTATTGAAGAAGCTGGAATACATGATGAAAATGCAGCAACTGTTCAATCAAAAAGAAAAGCACTGTTTTAGTAAATTAGCTAAGACAGTGCTTTTTATTACGGTATTTTTCACATTACTTTCACATCTATTTCACAAATATAAGTAGTCCTATATGTTAAACTAAGTATATCCTTTTCCAAGGAACTATATGCCGATATATAAATCCCTATCTCTTTAGGGATTTTTTATTTTTTGGATTTCCCCGATTTATTTTTAAAGGCTTTATGATGCAATTCCTGTTTCACTATCTTCATTAAGCTTTTCACTTTTTCTAAACAAAAATAAAGCTCCTATATATAGTAACGCAGTAAAACTACCTACAAGTATAAAATTGTGAGATGCTGCAAATAACATTCCTGCTATTGCCGCTCCAATCATTTGGCCAATATACATAGAAGCATTAGCAAGAGCGGCTCCTGTTCCTCTTGCTATACTAGACATATTTTGTAAGCGCCCCATCATCAATACAAACAAAATTCCTGTCACAAAAAATAAAACAAAGAAAAATAACTCTACAAATATAATGTTCTTTAAATGAGGAAGTATGACATATAGCACTGCTGTAAATACAATTCCACCATAGAAAGAAAGGTTATAACCAATTTTATTTACGATTCTCGGCCCAAAAATGTTACCGGTTAAATTTCCTAATCCTAATACGAGCATAGCTGTACCTACTTCATGAACTTGTAAGCCAAATTGACTGGAAAGCCACACACCAAAGAATGAAAATGCTGCAAAATTACCAGTTTGAAAAACAAAATATGCAAAATAAGAAAGTGAAACCTTTGAATCTCTAAGTAATTGCTTATAGCGCTTTAATATATTTTTTTCATTTCCACCTATTTGAACTGGTTGTATTTCTGGTAATGTAACATAAATAAGAACGACAAGTAGTACTGATAATATACCAATGACGAAGAATGGTGTTGTATAATGTATCGTTGCTAAATATGCTCCAATTGGCAGTCCTAAAATTTGGGAGATTGATAACCCTGCTGTTGCAATTCCAATTGCTTTTACAATTTGCTTCTTCTCTATAAGGAGCGGAATAGATGCCCATACTTGTGGAGATACAAAAGCTGCACTTACACCTGCTAAAAATCTAAATGTTAGCATCCATAAAAAACTCGGTGCCATTCCACACAAAAATGTACTTAATGCAAAAAAACTCATTCCTAATACCATCACTTTTTTTCTGTTTAAGCCATCTGATATAGGACCAGCGATAAGCGCAAATCCAGCGTATCCTAAAGCATATGAACTCACCATCCATCCTGATAATTCAGTTGATACATGATACACCTGTTGTAATGTTGGCAAAAGTGGTGAAATTAAGAAAGTATCTGTACCAATCATAAACATTATCGTAAAGAATACAGCTAGCACTCTTTTCATTTAAACCTTCCCCTTTTATATAAAAAGAGGGCACTGTCCCTCTTTTCAACTAATCTTCTAATATAGATCCAATCTCTTTCATAACCTTTTCATTCAATGAAACATCCACTGCTCTTACACTTTCTCTTATTTGCTCCGCTCGCTTCCCGCCAGGAATAACAGTATCAATTCCTTTTTTGTTTAATAACCACGCTAAAGCTAAATTCGATACTTCGAGATTCTTTTCTTTAGCTAAGCCTTTTAACTTCTCAACTTTCTTAAAGTTACTCTTATATGTATTTTCTTCAAATAGATTTACACTTTGACGCCAATCCCCTTCACTCAATTTGAAATCTTCTGTATATTTTCCGCCTAGTATCCCAAAAGCAAGAGGCCCGTACGGAATAAATGAAATACCTGATTCTATACAATATGGCAAAAGTTCTTCCCCAGCAGCACGATCCAATATATTATACGGTGATTGTACAACATCTATATGTCCGTGCTGATTCGCTTCTTTTAATTGCTTTACATTAACGTTAGATATTCCAATTGAACGAATTTTCCCTTCTTCTTTTAGGCGAGTAAGCTCTCCAATTGAATCTATGTAACTTGTTTCAGAATTTGTAAAATGTAAATAATATAAATCAATATAATCAGTTTGTAATCTTCTTAAGCTATTTTCCACAGCATTTCTTAAATAGCTTGGTTCATTATTAATATAAACCTCTCCATTTAATAACGGCTGTATTCCACCTTTTGTAGCAAGTACAACTTCGTGGCGTTTTCCTTTCAATACTTCCCCTACCAATTCCTCTGATCTACCGAAACCGTATGAATCTGCTGTATCAAAAAATGTAATCCCTTGCTGGATCGCTTCTTCTATTAATCGTTTTCCTTCTTCCTCATTCACATCAGCATATAAATTATGTCCCCCTACAGCGTTTGTCCCTAACCCTAACTTTGAAATATTTAGTCCTGCCTTTTGCAATTTTGTATACTTCATTTTTTCTCCCCCTATATTTCTATTGTTCGAATATAGTCGAACAATAGAAATATAGCACTTTATATGCTATAGTGCAACTAGAACAACTTATACAAGTAGGTGAAATAATGCGAACACTATACCATCCGAACCGAGAAGAAATTCAATTCTCTTCAGTCTTATATGCACTTAGCGATCAAATTCGTTTACAAATTGTAAATATGTTACTTGAGAAAAATGAACAATCTTGTGGCGCGTTAAACATCCCTATCGCGAAATCAACTTTATCTCATCATTTCAAGGTTTTACGTGAATCAGGTGTTATGTATACACGCCTTGAAGGAACACAACGTTTCATTTCAATTCGTGAAGAAGATTTAAATACTAGATTCCCTGGTTTATTAGATGTTGTAATACATGCGACAGAACCATACTAAAAAACATCTCATATAAATATGAGATGTTTTTTAGTAATTACTATTCTTTTAATAAATCTATTAATCCATTTCCTTCAGATGTACGTTCATACCCTAAAGGTACAGTCTTTTTTATAAGTTGTGCGTATATTTCCGGCTCTGATAATTTTCTACCGTACTCTCTCTCGCACTGCTTTATGAGAAGTGCTAACGCCCCAGCAACATGCGGCGTCGCCATTGAAGTACCACTTAATACTGCATATTTCCCCTCTGGATACGTAGACAGTATTTCATCACCCGGCGCTACTAAATCAATTTCTTGATTTGAATTACTAAAGCATGAAATTTTCCGCTCTAAATTAACAGCACCTACTTCGATTACTTCAGAATAAGCACCTGGAAAATCTAATTCTTCCGTATCATCGTTACAATCCCCATCATTTCCAGCAGCGCATACGACAAGTACGTCTTGTTTTACCGCATTTTGAATAGCTTCATGTAATCCTGGTACATCTTGCGGACCACCAAGTGACATTGAAATAATTCTCACTTTCTCTTTATTCGGTCCTCTCCAATTTACAGCATAATGAATGGCCTCAATAATTTGCTCATAGCTTCCAGAACCGTCTCCAGCTAATACTTTTAAAACTAACATTTTAGCAAGTGGCGCTACACCTAAAACACCGACACCATTTTCAGTCGCTGCGATTGTCCCCGCTACATGAGTACCATGCCCATTATTATCAAGATAAATTTTCGGATCACCTTCATAATCTTTTGTAAAATTTCTCCCACCAATAATACGATCTTTTAAATCTACATGATTTATATCACAACCTGTATCTAAAACGGCAACGACAATGTCTTTCCCTTTCGCACTCTTTTCCCATACTTGCGGAGCATGAATCAGCTGTACACCTGGTGGAATTTCATTTACTTGTTCAACCACTTTATTTACAGTAAACGGAATTAATTTAATGCCTTTTTGTTTATTCGCTGTACTACTATTCATCGTAATCCCTCCTGAAAATATATTATTTTCATTTCAGACCACTATTGAATGCGTTTATATTTAACTTTCGTTTTATTCGTTCTATTTTCCTTCCTCTCAAATATTTCTCAATAAACAAAAGAAAAGGACCCATTAAATGGTCCTTTTCTTTTTCAGTTTTTCAATAGAATAATATAAATTAAGACTAAATCTCACTCTTTTTCAAAAACTGCTCAATTTCTTTTATTACATGTTTTGCGCCTTCTATACTAACAGTAATGTTTCCATTTGCTAATGAAATATTTTGGTCTGAAACATCACCTGTTATTTGACAAGCATTGTAAGGTTGATATTTTTGTAAAATGACTTTGTCTTCTTCTACAAAAATTTCAAGTGGTGATTTGATTTGTATTCCTAATACATCTCGTAATTCTTTAGGAATAACTATCCGTCCCAATTCATCTACTTTTCGAATAATTCCTGTTGCTTTCATGTTACTCCCCCCTTACTCTCTATTATTTTTTTCACCTCGCTATTTTCATTTTATCACTATATATTTGGTAATGCCTTACTCTTTTTAGAAAATATAGTACAAAAGTTAAAAAAACACATTTAACGAATATTCAATCTTTCTTTCAATTGTTTTAAATAACGAGCTCGTATAATGACGAAATACAAAACTTGAATACTTACAAAAATACTTAATACAATCGTATTCTCTTTAAACAGTGAGTACTCAAACATTTGTCCTAACGCAGTTAATGCTACTGCCCCATGTAATGTTGCAACTCCAACTGGAACGAAGAATAAAAGCGCTAAGCGGATTGTGACTACTTTCGATAATTCCCCTCTCGTCAATCCAACTTTTCGAATCATTTCAAATAAACGAGTATCGTCCTCCAAATCTGAAAATAAACGGAAGTAAAGGAAGCTTCCTGCACAAACGAAAAATACAATACCAATAAAGAAACCTACAAATAAAATGGGTCCTGCGATTTGTAAACTTTGATTTTGATCGTACTCTTCTGCACTAAACGTTGCATGTTCTTGATAAGGCTTAATCTGATTCGTAAGCTCTTTACCAACCTCAATTTCATCTTTTGTTCCTTGTGTTTTATACATATAATCTTTTTCTTCTTTAAATCCATCTTGTAATGAATCATATTGATTTTTAGAGATTACATAAACATTACCTCTTAGTATTTTACTTAATGAAGAAGTATTAACTTTTTTCACATTTAAAGGTTCATTCACATTTGGTAAAGTAATTTCTTTCCTTTCTTTCATGGGTGGTCCTGGTATTTCGACTGACAAAAATAAAGCCTCTTTATTTGATACAGTATTAAATGGTTCTCCTGTTAACTTTGCATATTCCTTATAATCTGATTCTTTTATAAAACTGGCGCTTCTTAACGACTGCTCCTCCGTTGTCTTCGATGAAATATTTATTTTTGAAGCTGCTATATTATGTTTCTTTAATCCTTCGTCAATAATTTTCAGATGCTGTGACTCATTGCTATTACCTTGCTTAGAATGATAGTGAAACGCAATTGGTCTGTCCATAATTTCTTTCGTCATCGAAGCAAAACCAACCAATGTACCTATTGCTGAAAATGCTACAGTTGAAATAATCGTTACAATAAAGAACATTCTCGCGTTATCTCTCATACGGTATGCTAAATCTGACAAAGTAATAATATTTGTCTGTGTCCAATAGAAACGTTTACTTTTTTTACATAGTCGAATAATAAAGACGCTCAACTGCTTGTACAGCAAATACGTACCGATAGTGACTACCGTTGTAACAGGAATCATCATAATAAATACCATTGCACCATGTGACATAAGAGCGCCTACATACCCAACACTAAGCAATACTACTGCTAATATAGAAGAAATTATAGATGCCTTCGGTTCTGGTTTCGCCTCTGCTGATCCTCTAAACAATTTCATGATTTTATTTTTACGAACCATTCCTGCACTGAACAATGAAATAATCATAAATAATACGAAAAACATAATACTCGTTACAACAATCGCTTTCATCGGTATGTAATAGGATAAAGAAATATCTAATTTTAAAATCATCGGGGCTACAAAAATTAATATCCCTGAAAATAACATACCTGAAAGAATCCCAAAAATAATTGCCCCTATTCCAATCATGATATTTTCAAAGAAGATAAGACGCTTTAATTGATATTTCGTCATACCTAGCATCATTAAAATTCCTAGTTCACGCTTTCTCGTTTTCAAAAACATTCCCATTGAATATAAAATAAAGAAGAATGTAAATAAGTAAATAATAGACTGTGCAAAAGACATACTTATAAATACGTACTTCCCTAATTCTCCCGCACTTAATGCCGGATGGAACGCAAAAAATGAATATACAAAAAAGGCCATAATGGCAAATGCACTACTCAAAAAATAAGCTGAGTATGTTCGTCTATTTCGCGTTACATTTCGAAATGCGAGTTCTCTAATGTTCATACTACTTCTCCGCCCTTCTACTAACTATGTTCTTATATTAGTAAAGTACGGAAATACCTTCCATCGATTCAAATGACAAAAACCTTACATTATTGAAAGGTTTAAAAAATTGCTTACACGAAGCAGTTTCATTATAATGACTACATTCATATTCATACACACATCCTATTGTATATTCGTTAGTTTTGCGAAATAATAAAGGATAGAAGTATGTACCAATATACATATAAACTTATTTATCGCTTTAATATGAATAGGAGGAAAACATAATGACATTACAAGAACAGATTATGAAAGCATTACATGTTCAGCCTGTAATTGATCCGAAAGAAGAAATTCGTAAACGAGTTGATTTCTTAAAAGATTATGTAAAAAAAACGGGTGCGAAAGGATTTGTACTTGGAATTAGTGGCGGACAAGATTCTACATTAGCTGGACGTTTAGCTCAGCTTGCAGTTGAAGAAATTCGTAATGAAGGTGGTAACGCAACGTTTATCGCCGTACGTCTTCCGTACAAAGTACAAAAGGATGAAGATGATGCACAATTAGCATTACAATTTATTCAAGCTGATCAATCTACTGCATTTGATATCGCTTCAACAGTTGATACTTTCTCAAATCAATACGAAAACTTATTAGGTGAATCATTAACAGATTTCAATAAAGGTAACGTTAAAGCGCGTATCCGTATGGTTACACAATATGCAATCGGCGGACAACAAGGATTACTTGTTATCGGAACTGATCACGCGGCTGAAGCTGTAACAGGTTTCTTCACAAAATTTGGAGATGGCGGTGCAGATTTATTACCATTAACAGGTTTAACGAAGCGCCAAGGACGTGCTTTATTACAAGAGTTAGGTGCAGACGAGCGACTTTACTTAAAAATGCCAACAGCTGATTTATTAGATAAAAAGCCAGGTCAAGCTGATGAAACAGAATTAGGCATTACTTACGATCAATTAGATGATTATTTAGAAGGTAAATCAGTTCCAGCTGACGTTGCAGAAAAAATCGAAAAGCGTTACACAGTGAGTGAACATAAACGACAAGTACCAGCGTCAATGTTTGATGATTGGTGGAAATAGAACATAAAAAAAGAAGCTAATCTTTTAGCTTCTTTTTTATATGTTAGCGATATACCCCTACTCTTTTCTCCAATAAATCTTGCAAGCAATCTTCATGTTGTTTACAAAATAACGGTGGCATTTTATCTAACGGGAAAAACTTCAAATCCAACGTTTCATCACCGTCTACTTTTTTGTTCCCTCCAACGATTGAAAACTTAAAGAATATTACAATTGCCTGTGCCTGATCTCCATTCGGATATGTTTGAAAATATTTCGTATACACGCCAATGAGCTCATCAATTTCTACATCATATCCTGTTTCTTCTTTAACTTCTCGAATGGCAGTTTCTGCAGCCGACTCTCCTATTTCCATTGCACCGCCCGGAAAGCCCCAAGCGTTAAAGTCTCCCCTTTTTTGCAGTAATACTTCTCCCTCTTTATTAAATACACAACCACCCGCAAAGTTTAAGAAAATATAATCATGTCCTACTTTTTCACGTAATTCCTTTATATAATTCGCCATTTACTTCTCCTTTTTATACATCTTCCATCATTCTTTTTTTATCTTTTTCAAGCAATTCAATAATCCGATCTAGCTTCTGATTCATATTAATCACATGTTATTTTACAATAAGCTTTTAATGAACAGAGTAAATGATAGAAACAACAAAACGATAAGTCCGATTACTAGACAAGAATATATCAATGTAAATATATTACTTTCGAACAAGTTCATTCAACTATCGCATCCTCTTCCCTTTATTCTATCACACGATTCTAAATAGTCACTAATATTATAACCAAACGCAAAAAGAGCACCTTTTAAAGATGCTCTTTTTCATTAATACGTAAATGTAATTGTCGCTAATGAATAACCTGCCATTGCACTATATGGCGCAACTTGATAAGATACACGCTTTGCACCTTTTGGCCAAGTTACTTCATTTAATACTGTCTTTATATCTTGCATCGTTCCATCCATAGACTGCTTATATCGTACTTCTACTTTTTCTGGTTTAGATGCAAATTGTTGCTGTAACTTTTGCTTAAATTCATTATAATTTTCCGCTCCATATTGTGCAGACAAGTATTTTAAATTTGTTTCTTTTAACATTTGCTCATATACAATCGTTTTTGAGCTACCAGCTTTTATTTTGTTTGTTAATTCACCAAAGTAACTTGTAGTTGCCGCTGGATATTTACTACGATCCCATTCGTGGTCTTTGCTTAACTGCTCGTCAGACATATTAAAATAGGAATATGTTACACGCCCAGCTTTATCTGGTACTGGATCATCGAATGTAGTATCTAGGTGGTACCACTTGTTATCAATGTTCACTAAATTCCATGCGTGAGCTTGTCCATTCCCTGTACCTGTTACAATATGATTTTGAATACCTGCTTCTTGCAATAATTGATATGTTAATAATGTATATCCTTGGCAAACTGCAGAACGATTCGCTAACGCTTCATACGCTGTATACGCTTGATAAGACGTATCATAAGATACATGTTTTACAACGTAATCATGAATAGCTTTTACTTTCTCATGCTCATCCATGCCTTGTTTAATTATAGAATTTACAATTGCTTTCGCCTGAGACTTTACATACTGTGTTTGCTCTTTTGATTCACGATACTCCACTTGTAATGTAAACGTATAATTCCCTGGCATACCTTTTATAGAATACTTAGTAGATGCTACATTATATTTTACATACTCATCAGCATCTACGATTTTATTAAACTCGCCGTACAATTGGTCCATAATCTTTCTAGCATCTCTATCTTTTGTTTTATATGCGATTGTAATATTTTCTTCACGATTATCAATCTGTTTTTTTAATTCTTTTCTGAAATCATTTAACAACTTTGCATCTGATTGTGTTGTCACTGTAGTCGGATTCGTAGCCGCATAAGATACAGATGACGCTTGTAAGCCTCCCATTACTATAGTTGAACAAAGTGCGGCAGCTGTCACATACTTACTTGTCTTTCCCATCTTGTCACTCCTTACATTCTATAACTATACGAAAAAGTATCGTATAGTTTCAGAGTATACAATACTTTTCAAAATAGGTCATATGAGATTATGCATATTTAACATTGTAAAAAGGTTGTTCTTTTTACAAGAACAACCTTCTTCATTAACAAGTTTGTAACACACAACATGTATTTTCAAAACGTCGATTTTTCAAATCTTCATTACTAATACAGAAATATAGCATTCCTAATTCTCCCCAAACCATATTACAATTTTTATGATCTGAATCAATTTGGAATAAAAGCGTCATTTGCTGTGGCTCTATCCCCATATATTCTCCTGTCTCATATAATACTTCCTCTTGTACAGAGAATGGTTCTCCAAACATTTGATGATTATCATAGTTGTCTGGGATTAGCTCTTCAAGTAATTGCAAGAAACGATCTGAATCTGCCTCATCTTCAATGAAAAGCTCCGGTAATTTATACGTCAGTTCAAAAGTAATTGCACACTGGTTATATTTCGCTTGTATTTCATCTGCTCTACGTAATTGCTCTACAGGGATATCATAATAAAGTACACGTCCAGCTTCGTTTGGATTTACATCTTCTTCAAAGTAATTTTCAATATTAAAGAAATATAACATCCCTGTCTTAGGAAGATTGTGATCCATACCAACGTTTTGTAGATCACTTAAATTAAACTGTGCAATAAAACGTAACGGATTCTCTTTGTATGTTGGATATTCAAATGAATCCGGTAAATCAGGAACTCCCCCCATTTTCGAACTACCTATCGCAACCGTTTCTTGCTGCTCGGGCACAACTTTTACACAAGGAAATATAGTATTAATAAGTTCCTCTTTTAAATGTGTCAGTCCATATTTATCAATTAACACTTCAATTTGCTGTCTCATAAATTCTCCTTACATTTACATACTTATTTGTATCATAGCACAAAGATTATACTCCATTCATTGTAAAATCAACAAGCCTTCCAAAAAAACGGGCTTATCCCTCGTACGCGAACAAGTTTAAAAAAGCATAGTATACATTGTTCCTACAAACACGATAGTTCTTTATTTCTTCCAGTATATTTTCCCCTCGTTCATTTTTATTTTTAATTTAAGGAGGAATTCCACATGGGTTACGGATATAGTTGCGGCGGTTACGGCGGTGGTTACGGTTACGGCGGTAGTTGTGGTGGATGTGGTTATGGAGGTTTCGCTTTATTAATCGTTTTATTTATCCTTCTAATCATCATTGGAGCTAGCTGTTGGGGCGGCGGATTCGGCTGCTAGTAAACTTAAAAACTATTGTAAAAAAGCGCGTACAATACGTGCTTTTTTGCCATTTTCAAATTTTCCATCTGAAAGGAAGTATGTTTAATGAAGATTGATGGTGTTTTCGAGGGAGGCGGTGTACGCGGAATTGCTCATGTAGGGGCAATTTGCGCGTTAGCCGAAAAAGGTTATGAATGGGAACGTTTAGCTGGAACATCAGCCGGTGCTATTATTGCAGCGCTTCTAGCAGCAGGATATTCTTGTTCCGAATTAAAAACTATTGTAACAGACATTGATTATGAAAAATTCACTAAAAAAACTTTTCTTGATAGAATCCCCTTTATTGGTAAAGGATTAAGCGCTTGGTCTACTCTAGGCATTTATTCAAATGTATTTCTCGAAGAATGGCTAGAAGACCTGCTTAGAAAAAAAGGAATTCATTTGTTTACAGACTTACCAGATTTGAATAAACTCAAAATTATCGCTTCAGATATAAGCAATGGTAAAATGGTTATTTTTCCCGATGACTTGCCAAACTACGGATTTTTAAATTATCGCTTCCCTATCGCTAAAGCAGTAAGAATGAGTGGAACCATTCCTTTCTTCTTCGAACCAGTGAAATGGAGAACACCAAAATGGAAACAACCTTGTTATATGGTTGATGGCGGTATCTTAAGTAATTATCCAATTTGGATTTTCGATTCACCGACTTCTCCTCGCTGGCCTACCTTTGGATTTCATTTTGTAAAAGATGAGATTCAAGCTGATCCCGCCCACTATGAAGAACCTATTTCCATGTTCAAAGGACTATTTAAAACAATGATGCAAGCTCATGATTTACGTCATTTAGATAAAGAATCAAAGGCTAGAACTATTACAATTCCAACAGGAACCATTACAAGTACTAATTTTCAATTAACTAAAAAAGAGAAAGAATGGCTCTATAAATCTGGTTATAATGCCGCTAATAAGTTTTTGCAATCTTGGAACTTCAGGCAATATGTTGATGAATATAGAGACGGAAATCAGGATCGAAAAACAAATCGGTATTTCCGTCAACTTGACTCATAATTATATTATTTTCCCTGTCACACTTTAATAGTAAATAAGCCTAATAATATAGTACATTATTAGGCTTATTTACTTCTTATGTACTCCCCTATTGTTTAAGGATAAGTTAACCCCTCTGCTTCTTCTGCAGTAATTACTATGTAACGATTTCCAGTTCTTAACCCTAATAATTCTGCTTTTTCAATTGCATCCTGTTTTGTTTCCGCATAAGCAGCTAAATATTTATCTCCATCAATCATTTGGCAAATCACATATTGCTTCATGGTTTTCTCCTTTTACCCTTTAATTAATTGCGCGATCTTTTTTATTCCAGCTTCAATTTCTTCTACAGTTGCATAGGAATAAGAAAGACGTAAAAATTGGTTAGCACTTCTATCATACAAAGTGCCTGGGTTTAATAACACCTTTTCTTGCAAAGCTTTGTCAAATAAACTACGATTCGAAATTGGTAGATTTATATGTAGCCAAATGTAAAAGCTTCCTACTGGCTCATGCCAAGTTGCAATGCCACTACAATACTTTTCTAACATACTTATCATAAAATCTCTACGTTTTTTCAATTCACTTCTTACAAACTGTAAATGTTCATCATACAATCCATTTTCAAACCACTCCGCTGCAATCTGCTGGGATATAGAACTTGAACCATAATCAGTTTGCATTTTTATATCTGCTAATCTTTGAATAACGGATTCTGATCCAACAACCCATCCAATTCTTAAACCAGGACTAATGACTTTGGACATACTTCCAATATGTAGCACGATACCATTTTTATCATATGCCTTTAAAGGCTTTGAAACTGGTGCATCGAACCATAAATCTTGATATACCGCGTCCTCAATAATAGGCAATCCAATTTCATTACATATCTCCATCACTTCTTCCCTCTTCTTACCGTTCATACTAAAATTGGTCGGATTATGAAAAGATGGGATTGTATATAAAATAGATGCGTTAAATTGTTTCTTATATTTTGTAATATATGAAGTATTTATACCATTCTCATTCATTGGTATTCCAATCAAGCGCATTCCTGCTGATTGAAATACATTAAGCGAATATAAATATGATGGTTTTTCTAATAAAATTGATGCTCCTTTCGGAAGAAGACCCATAGAAATAAGTTGCAGTGCTTGAATTGCCCCCGAAACAATTAAAATAGAGTCAGGAGATACATATACCCCATGCCCTTTTAAATATTCCGCAATTTTTTTTCTTAAATGGAGATTTCCTTTCGGTTCCTCATACCCAAGCGTAACATTTGATTGTAAAATTTTACCGATAATACCCTTCATCTTTTTCTCAGGCAAGAGACTCGGTGAAAGTTCACCTGTTCCTAATCGAATTACATTGGGAGTAAATTCAGCTTGATTAATCTCTTGTACAGCAGGAAGATTCGGATAATGAAGTCCTGTTTCTACATAAGACTGCCAGTTTGGAGGCGGGGCATATGTAGAAGTACTCTCACTATTATTTATAACAATTGTTCCCTTCCGGCCATTCCCCTCAATGTACCCTTTTGCTACTAATTCATCGAAAGCCATTACAATTGTACTTCGATTCACTTCAAACGTATGCGCCAAATCTCTTTGTGAAGGTAATTTAGTTCCAACTGTCCATTCCCCATTAACAATTCTTTCTTTTATATAAGATTCTATTTGTTTATATAAAGGAATAGACGAAGACATATTAGGTTTCCAAACGAGCCTTTCCACTATATCACCTCACATACTTTATGGTTGGTAACCTATCCAACCATATGGATGGATACAAATTTTCATTTCTTCTATACAATATACACTATCATAACTAATCACATTAAGTAGGAGGTAATATGATGAGTGAAGCAATTATTCACGGTATCATCCTTGCATTTGGTCTTATCATTCCATTAGGTGTCCAAAATGTTTTCGTCTTTAATCAAGGCGCGAGTCAACCAAATATTTGGCGAGCTGCTCCTGTAGTCTTGACTGCATCTATATGTGATACATTATTAATATTAATTGCCGTACAAGGTGTATCCCTTGTACTCCTTACTTTTTCTTGGTTAACAACCACTCTGTATATGATTGGATTTTTCTTTCTTATGTATATGGGCTGGGTTATTTGGAGAAGCGATCCTTCAAATGATGTAAAGCAAGAAAAAAGCATGCCTTTAAAAAATCAAATTATTTTCACCGCATCGGTTTCATTACTAAATCCACACGCAATTTTAGATACAATTGGTGTAATCGGAACAAACTCTATACAGTACATAGGAAGTGAGAAATGGGCTTTCACTTTTGCAACAATTATAGTTTCTTGGATTTGGTTTATTAGTTTAGCTTTTGCTGGAAAATTTCTAAAAGGAGTAGACTCGACAGGAAAAACGATTACAGTATTAAATAAATTTTCAGGGCTAATCATATGGGGAGTCGCACTTTATATGTTAAAACAAGTTATTTTTCCTAACTAATTAAAGAGAATTGCATGTTGTGTAATTAACATGCAATTCTCTTTCGGATTATGACGTTGGTTCCGGCTTCTGTTTTACCATCATTGTATCTTTTGCTGGTTTAATCCAAATAATTGCTATGACCGCACCAATAGCAGCGAAGATGCTCGTTAAATAAAATACTTCATGGTCCGCCCCTTTCATAAAAAAAGAATACAGGGGTGGTCCAGCTGCTACACCGATAAATCGCATTGAACTATAAAATGACGTAACTGTCCCCCTCTGCTCTTTTTCAATCCCTTGTGTAATAAGAGCATCTAGACACGGTAACGCCATACCAATTCCTCCCCCCATAATAACGAGACAAAGAAGTAGCAAATAAATTCCTTTTAGAAATAAAGGTAAGAAGACAGATGCAGCAGCCAGTAAAAATCCAATATAAATACACTTTTTCATAATATCTTGTTTATCTCCAATTTTTTTACCAGCCATATATGAGCTAAGTGATAGTACAAGTAAAGGAATAGCGAGTACACACCCTTTCCATATACCATGAATGTCGTACTTCGACTCCAGTATAGTTGACAGATAAAAAAGTATTCCGAATAAAATAAGCATAATAATTGCACCTAGTATAAAAATGGCAATTAACCATCTTCCCTTTTCTCGAAACGTAGAGATAATAGATTGAATAAATTCTTTAAGTGGTGGGACTTCTTCTTCTTGTTTCTTCGCCTTTACTAGTACCAGTAGTAAAACAATCGATATTAAACATAAAACTGGAATCGCCCAAAATGGTAAGAACCATACAATAGCTGCAAGAGCTGATCCTAATATGGGACTCAATACTTTTCCAAATGTATTTGACGTCTCAATGATTCCTAAACCTGCACTAACCTGTTTTTCATCTTTGTATAAATCACCTACACATGGTATGACAACTGGCATAGCACCAGCAGCACCTATCCCTTGAATTGCTCTTCCGATAAGAATCCAAACGTAAGGGTTATCAACTTTCCATGATACCCAGCCCGTTATCGCTCCTCCAATAGCTGCAATTAATAAACTTGGAACCATTACCATCTTTCGTCCCCATCTATCTGATAAATAGCCAGCAATCGGTATAAGTATAATTGCAATGATAGAATAAATTGTAATAATCATGGATACTTGGAAAGATGAAATATGTAATTTCTTTTCAATGGTTGGCAGGATTGGAATAAGCATTGAATTACCTAACGTCATAACAAGTGGAACTGATGCAAGTGCAATTAAACAACAGTTTTCTTTTTTTAACATGTTGATTTCGGAACCTTTCATCATATATTTCTTACCATATAATAGCCCTGCTGGAACTTAATTTTGCATTCCACCAGGGCTATTTCATCTTTACTACTTTCCATTTACAACAAAAGAAATTGGGTAAAATATAGCATTACTCCTATTCTTTGAATCCTGTTCACAATATATCCATACCAATTAATTGAAAATAAAAAAGAAAGGAAGAATCCTTCCTTTCTCCTATAACCTTCTACATTTAGCGAATATATCCGCCACCAAGCTGTTGTTCTGCCATCGCTACAAGGCGTTTTGTAATTTCACCGCCTACAGAACCGTTTGCACGTGAAGAAGTATCAGCTCCAAGCTGTACACCAAACTCTTGTGCAATTTCATATTTCATTTGATCTAGAGCTGCTTGTGCTCCATGTGATGCTAATTGATTAGCGTTACGATTTCTAGCCATTACCGATCACCTCCTTATATATATTAAATTGTATCAAATCCGAAATTAAATACATGGTAATTTTTGGTTATTTATTCCGTAAAAAAAGAGTCTCTTAAACGAGACCCTTACATCATTCCATCTTATGAGGTTACTACTTCTAATTTTCTATTTGTTAATACTCTCATTTCTTCTTTTAATATATCTTTCGCATTATGTCCAAACCATTCAAGTGAAGCAAAATGTTCAGTATCGCTCACTTCCTGGATGATTTCATCATAATTTACTATACCTTCAAATAATGGGACCATTCCTATACGACTTCCAGCAGCAGCATATACATTTTTTGGTTCAAACACGTGTAAATACTCCGCTGATGATATATTCTTAAAATGGTAATGTTGTATCCACGGCTTTAGTCGCTGGAAACTATCTACCGGGTCTGCACCAGACTCCCAAATATGAAGAAAATCTAGGTTTATTTTTAAATATGGATGATTTACTTCTTCTAACAATTTCAAAGTAGACGGTAAAGTATCCGTTAACGTATTTGGATGTGTTTCTAATAGTATATACATATTGTGCTGAGCAAATAGATCACAAATCATGCGAATTCGCTTCACATACTCTTTTCTCTCTTGTTCCGAGAAATCCTCACTACCTTTTTGCCCAGCAAACGTACGAATTTTATTTGTATTAAACCAATTAGCTAGTGTTACCAGTTGTTCACATTTTTCCAGCGTTTTTTGAAAATCTGCTAATAATGATATATCTAAATAATCACTTATCATCGTAACTTCTAAATTTTTATCCTTTAAAAAATCCAGCTCTCTCTCTGTCGTTTCACGCTCTTGCATATATAAATTTTGTGCATGAGTCCCCCATAATTCAATCCCTTCAAAACCGTTTTCGTATGCAAATTGAACAATATCAGTAAATGAAATTAGTTGATGGCGAAATGAAATTGTACATAGTGAATATTTCATAGGTTTGAACTCCCTTATCTTAAATTCAGTTAGATTGCTTTAAAAAGTTAAGACAGACTGATTTGTTTTCATATCTTTCCATGACAGAAACTGTCTCTCTAATTCATCCTTAATTTGCAGTTCAATTGTATTCATTTCATCAAGCTTCTCAACAATTGTTATTAACATATCTTTATTTTTTGTCATTGCCATTTTGATTGCGCGGTACTGTACATTTGTAAATCCTTGTACAATGTCTTCCACTCGATCACACCAATAATCAAAGTCTTGTTCCGAATATTGTAACGTTTCACGGAAGTATGCAAAGGCATGTTCATAGCTATATTTCCGTATTGCCAATACGGGTATTTGCTTTACTGCCGCTACGAGCCCCGAAAGTGAATACCCATCCTCTTCATTTACCATTTTTATTATTATTTTTTTTAATTCCATAGTTAGTTTGTTATCATTCTTTTTGAATGTTTCCATGAAATAACTTTCTACCATCTCTTGTGTTGGCTCCTGAATTCCTTCTATATCAATGAAATAGCCTCCACCAAATGGGTTGTCTTTAACAGAATGGAGCACTTTTTCTCTTTCCATATTCCCTTCCCAGCGAAAATCAGGATCAAGCATGAACCATTCATCTTCTTTCTCTGTCTTCGATATCATTAAGTAATGCGGAAACGGTTTTTGATGAAACTTATTTTCTCTCTCAGGCAATAAAGACATATCAACCATTACAATTACGTAACGATTTTCCGGCTTATTTTCTACTAATTCTAAAAATTTTTCTACATTGCTATTTTTATCTTTTGAATGATCGTACCATTCGTTCACTTTAATACCATACAATTTTTCATACCAGAGTAAGTAGTTATCATGGTTAATGTTTTCGGAATGATAAGAAATAATCCCGCCTTCTGTTATATCAAAATCTCCATCCCATAATCCGAAATAAAATGGCCGGAAATCTATATCGCTACGCCTTTTTATAATTTCACAAAAACAACTCACTAAACAGTGAACTTTAATTGAAGTCATATTCTCATCCACTTTCCTAAAAGGTTAATTATTCACATTTACTTCGTGTAACGGCTGCAACTCTTCCATAAAGTCAAGCAAAGATCCTACAGTAAGAAACGCCTTTGGGTCTATCTCATCCTCTGGAACGCATAGTTTTAAATCCATTTCTATGTATACTATAAGCTGTAACATCATTACCGAATCTATATATAAATCTTGATTTAAACGCATCGTTTCTTCTAAATACGTTACATTTTTCAGTTCCATTTTTTCTATCATAATGCTTAATACAGCATCCTTTAACGTTTCACGACTCATGTTGTAACCTCTCCCATCTCTAGTAACTTTCTACTTACTTTTCCGGTTTTATTTTTCGGAATTTCAGTTACACTTTCAATTTCATGCGGAACTTTATAAGACGGTAAGTGCTGAATACACCATTCTCTTATTTTCACCG
Source organism: Bacillus sp. NPDC060175 (assembly GCF_042728695.1). Lineage (NCBI taxonomy): Bacteria > Bacillati > Bacillota > Bacilli > Caryophanales > Bacillaceae > Bacillus > Bacillus sp. NPDC060175. The sequence continues at coordinate 23,975 of NZ_JBHWYR010000045.1, read as the reverse complement.
GGGCAATACGAGAGATCACTTTCGCTTTTACGATCTCACCCATTACAGGATGCTTCCCTCGGTATACAATTGCTTCTTGAATACCTTCTAACCGAAGCATCGTTTCTTCCACCTCTATAGGGAAAACTTTTAATCCTGAAACATTGATTACATCATCCATACGCCCCATAAAATGAAGGCCACGCTCAGATTCATACCCTAAATCTTTCGTATAAATTTCCTTTTCAGCAATTTTCACTACGATTTCTTCAGGCTCGTTTTCATCTGATCCTATGTTTATACTTAAATGAGGCAGTGGCTTTCCTAAATCCAAATGGGTTTCCATATCATGACATATACTAATGCATCCTGCTTCAGAACAACCATATTGTTGCATCATGTATTTTGTCATTCCTTTCAGTTTATAAAATAACGTTTCTGGCAAAGGTGAGCCTGACGTCATAATTTTATGAAACTGAAACGTACCTTGTGGAAAACTACCCATAATATGTAGCATAAGTGGTACTGCATATATAATATGTTTTTCTGTATTTCGAACTATATTTAATGCGAATTTAGGATTTTTATTCGTAATGATTATAGGCTTGCTACCCCTCATAATTGCAGATAACGTACCACAAATTAATCCATACGAATGTGAAACAGGAGCCATAACAATTGGTACTTCATCTTCATCACATTTTAAAGCTGCATTATAAGCAGTAATTTCTGTTTCAACTTCCGTCCATGCTCTACGAATCAGTTTCGGTTCTCCTGTTGTTCCAGAACTATATTGCAATAAAGACGGTTCTTCTTGTAATAGATTTATAACTTCTAACTTTATAAATTCGTTACTTTCCCCATATAAGAGCCCCGCACAATTTGCACGCCTTGCCATCTCAATAGCTGTATCCATCGGTGTCTCTTCATGAATAAGTAATACAGATGTTTTTTTTTCTTTTAAGAAAAACACAAGCGTAATAATATCAAATGGATCTTTCAGACAAAGTGCAAATCTATTTCCTTTTGCTTCTTGAAATTGTTCCATTTCCTCGTAAACTTGTAATCTCGATTCAAAATCATTTTTGCTAAATTCTTGTTTATTAACGATTAGCATGATTTCCCCCTGTAACAACTGATTTTTGTATTGTAAGTTGCCTTGCTCTATACAATGGATTTGGAACTTCATGAACAAGCGATTCCACATCCATATATAAACGTCGCTTCGTTAATTGCTCTGCATGAAATGTAGGTGCATATAATTGTAATGCTTCAAAACGTTCTTTCAAATGTGAAAATCTTTCAAAATGATCTTCTACTTCTTCAACAAGAATGATCCAAAATTGTTCCTCTTTCAACTGATACTCATCTGCCAGCACGAAAGCCAGTTCACCTAGATTGAATAGGAACAACGCATCTAAAACCATTTCTTGCAAACATTCAATACGGTCCATTTCAAAGAAATCATTCATTTGACCATTCGCATATGTTTTATGCATTTTAGTAAAGTCCGGACATTTTCCGAGTTCTTTCAAAAATGGACGATAAAACTCCAGTCCTTCATGAAAATCTTTTAGTGCAATACGGACTGGTATTCCTTCTTCATGAACTAAAATCATGTTTTGTCCATGTGATTCTAATGCGACTCCATGCTCTACAACGAAGTGTACAACTGGGACAATTGCTTTTTGAATAAGCAGTTGTAACCAGCTTTCTACTCCATATCTCTTTAACCACAAATCAATAATTGGTGTCCCATCTTTTCCCTTGGCATATAAACCGTTAAATGGGATTGCCTCTTCTTTCTTATCTAAATATTTGTGAACGCTTTCGCGCCAAATACATCCTAATGAGCCATATGTAGCTTTTTTATTCGCATCGTACGTAACACTCGAAAATTCATTTAACAAAATTAAACGCGATTCATCCCTTAAATAAGGATCATGATCTACTATATCTTTTAACCAATTCGATATAGCAGGTGCACTCACAACCGAATGTGGTTTTAATGTACGGATAGTTGAAGTATTGAGTAAATTCATTGGTAACTTTACATATGGTTTCGCTCGGTTCGTAACATTTCTTAATGTCCGCATCGACTGCTGCGCGCAATAATCATCTTCTGATTTCCCTAAATAAATAATATATTTATCCTGTATATGGTCAGTATAATTCGGAATAATAAAGTTCTCCCACTGCCAAGGATGAACAGGTATAAACATATACTTCTTCGAATCACAGTCCATTTTTCGAATACGATCCATATACTCTTCGATTTTCTTTTCACCAATTTCTTCTTTAAAGGTACAGTTATAACTCTCTTCACTTTCATATCCTACAGTCGTATATTTCTCATGAACTGCAATCCATATAATTTTCATTGGTTGCATAAATTCAAATCCATATTGAAAATTATCACGATATTGAAATCCAATGCGTGCTTTATAGCTAGGATGATATGGATGTCCATCTATCAAATGACTTTCAAGCTCATCATAAGACTTCACAATATAGTCTTCTTCACTACTTCTCTCATATTGTGCAATCGTATCTTTAAAGATTGTTTGTTCTAATTCTTGAATAAAAGAATCCAATTTCGTTCGATCCACTTGAACAATTCGAAAAATCTCCTGTAAAAATTGTGAAACTGATTGTATTTCTTCTTCCTCATCTTGAACTCTCATTATTAATGAGTCATGCAAACAAATACGCCCAAATGTCATACGTTCTTGTCCATAGCATTGGTACATTACATTTTGATTCTTTTCATCAAGACCTTGTATAATAAAAAGGATTTGCTCTCCCTTTTGTATACGAATCGGCGTAATGATTTCTTCATAAATTAACGATTCTACTAATTGCCGGAATACTCTTCTTCTTACTGAAATGTACTCTTTTGATTGGAGTGCCTTCAATATTTTTATGTGATAAACTTCTTCTTTCATAAATCCCTCCGCTATAATACGGAATATCGAATTCCATTATTTGTATTACGTGAAATTTTAGCACTACTTATGAACGAACAGCCACTTCTCTAACGAGTGGATTATCTACCTGTACATAAATTGCTTGCTCTAAAGGATTTGTCAGTTCATCAACATCGAAAAATCTCGTTAGCAAGTTTGCTTTGCATGCCAACTTATCCTCTTCCAACAATTCTCTTAAAAATGTAGAAGGTTCACGGTTATATGGAAGGAATGATTCAAGTACAGACCTTAATTCAGAGAGAAGAATTTCCTCCTTAATTAATCCTGCTGTACCAAAACCGTTAATAAGTCCAAACATATGATTAAAAATTAAATAGTAACGAAACCTTTCATCTACAATATAATCGTCATATAAATTTCCAGTACGTTCTCCAATACCAGATAACTCATTATTAAGCTTCTCTTTCATTGAATTACAGAAATAAAACCCTTGATTATCACGGAAATAATATTTTACTGGATAACCATCCTTTAGCTGAACAACACTATTTTGCTGATGAGCTTCTAATGCAACTCCATACTGTAAATACATCCATACCATCGGCTTTAAAGAAATATTTACATACCGTCTAAACCACTCTAAACTTACTTCTTCACAGCTTCTATTTTCTAAATCTGCTAAGTGATGAATAATATTCGATAAACGAGTATGTTCTCCCGGTATAGCATCTTGAACTAGTCCAGCAATTAAAGTAACGTCATTTGCATGTTCACTATAAAAAGGATTCTCTCGAATAATCACTTCAAATCCAGACTCTTTTGCTCCAGAATTTAAGGTAATAAAGGCTGGATCACAAATAAAATCAAAACCTGGATACTTTTCTAGTACTTCACCAATTGACGTATTTAACATTTCCTTCCCTTCAAGGCCACTCTCAAGTTCCTTCAACTTATTAATGCGCATTGAATTTGTTACTTTCACCGGAAATGAAAACTTAAGCATATATTTCGAATGAGGATGATATAGCGTCCTAAGTGATGATGTTGCCATATAATACTTACCTACGGGACCCATATACTCAAGTACTCCTTGATTTATCCACTCTTGTACATAAGGTTGATGTAATAACCATTCTGCCTGAAGCGGATGAATTGGAATTAATGAATATTCATCTTCCTTACAGTATTTCACTATAAATTCCTTACTTACCATCTCATCTTTACTTAATTCTTCTTTTATAATCGTTGTTGTAGAATCTAATAATAATGATTTTTCATTTACTATACTTTTATGTGCTCGAAAATAATGAAGCTGGCATTCTCCTTTTAATTCTGGAGAATACATTGCACTTTTCCAATCCAATATACCTTGTCTACTCTTTGGGGTAGGATGAGTTAAATGCCCAAATAATAAAGATTGCTCCGCCTCAATAAAAGTTGTATGGAAACCATATAATGCAGATGTATCTTCTGCTCTCTTTTTTGTAAATTCCTCAATATTTTGACAACTACGAATAACTCGAAGCATAAGTTCAGCAGGGTTAGTTCCTTCTCCATAGTTGATAGACATCTCTTTTATTAAAAATGTAATAACTGTAACGTAATCTGCTTTTATAACAGTTTTTGTTTCTCCGATTTGATAATAAAACTGTTCTCCAAACAAATGGCGATCTGTTGATGATTTATATATAACTTTTCCATACAAAGTAACATTCTGTGCCGATAGCCGACAACATAAATATGTGGGGACTATATTTCTATTCAACGTATTACTGAAGATACTTTCTATTCTTTCATCCTCTGTAATCCATTCTCCACTCCCTGTTTCTCTTAAATAACAGTTTAAAAAGCTTTGTATTGTTGCATGTTCTGCGATTTGTTTCGCATGCTGCATACTGGTCCTCCTCTTTTAGACGAACACTATTAAAATTTCCATAAAACTATCGATAATTGAATTTCATTATCAATCACAATTTTAATTGATAATGATAATCATTTCAATATATATTTCAGAATTTTTTTATCTGACTAAACCTTTTGTCTTTTCCACAACATTAAATCCGTATGCAAAAAAACATCAATATAATTATTGATGTTTTTTAATATCCGTAAGTTTAATTTATATAATATAATTATTCAAACCTAAATTAATAATGTTTTGTATAAACAATCCATATTTCGCCACACATATGCTATTTCTTCTATATGTAGTCTTTCTAAAAATTTTGTATCAATTTTTTCAGGATTATATTTTTCATAAAATTTTTTAGAAGGATTATTAGAGACAACCCAAACTAAAAGAGATTGCATATAATTCCCCATCACAATTATATGTCCCCGTTCTTTCAGCTCCACCATCGATAAATCCGATAATTTCCCCATTTAACGTCTCTGCTACAAACCTATATTCGTTCTTATCATCTTTTTGGAAGATGCTTTTCCACAGGTTTTCTCGTTGTTCATACGTTATATTGTCTAAAACCCCGTTAGAAAATATCCCTTTATACGTTGTTTTCCAGCTTTCCACATGCACTTTTGCTATACTTGCACTATCATTTTTCGATGCCCTTCGAACATGTATCTCCATCACTTATATCCCCCTTTGTAATTAATTATAGCAAAATGTTTTTTTCATTAAAAAAAGAGTGAATTTTCATCACCCTTTTCAATCTTTTTTATCTACTTTCAACTTCAACAGATACGACATGATCGATTTCTTTTAGAGAACTATATAACTCAGTTGTATATAAATCTTCTGGAGCTAAAATTACCATTTCTAATTGCTGAGATGCTCCATTATCAATATCTTTAATTTTCACTCGCTTCACTTGCATATTTAAATTTTTAATTTGCTTAAAAATCCCATCTAACTCTCGATGCTCATTTACAGTAATTTTGATAGACAAGTCCTTTTGTCTCAATGAATATGGGCCTGCAATTTTCACAAGGTGAGGAAGTACATTGATTGCTAATATAATTAAAACCATAGCAACCGTCGCTTGTATATAAAATCCTGCTCCAATCGCAATACCTAAAGCTGAAGCAGCCCATACCATTGAAGCTGTCGTTAATCCAGAAATAACGTCATTACTTCTTCGTAAAATTACCCCCGCTCCAAGAAAACCAATACCACTAACAATTTGGGCAGCTAATCGCATTGGATCCATATTCGTATGACCCGGTACAGAATATACATTTACAGATTCAATTGAAACCATTGTAATTAAACAACTTGCTACAGAAATAACCATACTTGTTTTCACACCAAGCGGTTTATTCTTTAGCTGCCTATCTATCCCGATGAATAATCCTAAAAAGAGTGCTAAACCTAATTTGAATAAAAATTCATATGACATATTTCATTCTCCTTACTTTACAATGTTTTCCTTCGAATAATACACTATAACTCTTTTATGATATCAATTCCAGTCTTTTCTATTCATTTAACGACAAAAGCCGAAAAAACACTTTTTGCAATGTTTCTCCGGCTTTTTCTATAGCTTTTTTATTAGGATTAAGATCATTATTTATTTTTGTTCTTTAGTCTTAATCTGTGCATCTTTGTAAAATGCTAATTTACTGTCATTATACTCTTTTGTGTGTTTATTAAATTGTTCTTTCGCCTTTTGAGCTTCCACATTTAACTCATTAACAGTTTTAACTTTTTCACCAATTTCTTTTAACTTCGTTTCTTTTACTTTTAATTTTTCATACAGCTCTTTTTCATTCGCTAACGCCTTCGTGTAATCCTCATTCATTTTTTGGAATGCAGCATAACGGTTTTTATACGACTCTTCTACTGCTTTAGCTTGTTTTTGTAATTTCTTATCTTCAAGCTTCTCTATATTGCTTTGAACTGATTTCGTCTCCTTCTGAGCTTTCTCTAACAGTTCTTTCTCGTTTTTCAATACTTTCTCACGCTCATTTACATTTGCAGTAGCTTCCTCTATCTTCTTCGTGACTGCTTCATTATGTTCTTTACCTTCTTGTAAAATTTGAGAATATAGTTCTTGCCCTTGCTTTTCTAATTGCTCTAACTTTTTCGTATCATCAGCTAACGATTTTTCTTGTGTCGCTGCTGTTTCAAAAGCCGTATATAAATTTTCTTCTGGTTTTTCACCGAAACAACCTGATAATAATCCTACTGATAATGCTCCAACTACTGCTACTTTTCCATACTTCAACTTCAATTCCTCCAATTACATACGGTTATCGTGCCAGAAATTCACTGGGAAGTGATTCTCTTCATGGTATGCCTCAAATTCATAACCTTTTTCTTTTAGACCCTTTAAAATTGCTGGCACAGCAGCAACTGATTGCGGGTGAATGTCATGCATTAAAATGACTTCTTGCGGTTTTGTTGCACCAGCTAGTACATTTTGAGCGATTTGCGCTGCCGCTGCATCAACTGGTACTTTATTGTATTTCCAGTCTAAAGAGTCAATTGTCCAGTCCCACACTTTTAAACCATCCTCAACTACTTTATTTCGGAGACCTTCATTTAAACCAGGCATCGATCCGTATGGAGGACGTGTTAATTTAGGGGCTTTCCCAATAATATTTGCGATTAAGCCTTGATCTTCTTTCATTTCATTAACATACTCGCCATTTTTATATAACTTCGCAAAATTGTGTGTCATACTATGCATTCCAACATAATGTCCTTCTGCATTTTCACGTTTTACTAAATCAGGAAACTGTTTCACATTCGCACCAATTAAAAAGAATGTCGCCTTCGCATCATGCTGTTTTAACATATTCAATAATTCAGCCGTATATTTTCCTGGCCCATCATCAAATGTAAGGTAAGCAACTTTTCTTTCTTGTCCATTAAAACGACTTGGTGCCGTTTTATTCATTTCAACTTTCGGTTGTTCACTTGCAAGCTGTATTACATTTTCTTGTTTCGCAACAGCTTTTGCTGGTGAAGTAATAGATTGAAACATGAAATACCCAATAGCTACTATTGCAATCGCTATTAAAACAACTACAACTCGTTTAATTTTAAAAGCCTTTTCCATTCTATCGAATTCCTCTCCCTATTAATCTCATATATAAATCACCCAATATAATTATACATCTATTTATTTTTATTACACTATATAAACATATTTTATATAAATTATAGTGGGAGTTTTATCAAAATTGTTGTTCCTGCCTCAACAAACTCTTTATTCTTTTCATACCAATTCTTGATTGCACTATGTACAACTTTCAAGAAGATTTGTTTTAACCTGTTTGATCTTCCATCAATTCAATTCGCTTTCAATTTGCAATGAGATGAATCTATTTTCTCTACTTTAGGAGTTAATTACCAATTATTCTCCTCTAGTATATCGTACAATTACACCTTTTGTTTATATAAATTTAAATGATTTGAATGTAGACTTGAAACACCTAGTAGCTTTTCTACTAAAAAAACAAATAAAGCAATCCATTTCCATAAAAAAAGATTGGCTGAGGCCAACCTTTTTTTATACTTATTCATTTCGAGTTGGTTTTGGTGTAACACCTAAATGCTCATTTAACTTATTCGAAATATCTTTCACATTTTTTTCGTTTGGAATGTAATAATAAATACCACCAATACGTTTATCCGTTCCTTCTATTTGCATCTTTTCCATTTGCAAATCTGATCCTGCCATATTTTTCGTAATAGCAAGCATATCATCAAATGTTAAATTTGTTTTCATGTTTTTATCAACTGCATCGAGTAAAGAGCCCATTTTGCTAATTGATTGAACAGACATTGCTTTTTTCGCAATTGCTTCAATTACAAGTTGTTGTCTTTGACCACGCATTGTATCACTGTCAATTTTACGCGTTCTCGCAAGTGCAAGTGCTTGCTCTCCGTTTAAATGTTGGAAACCTTTTTCCAAATGAATCATACCTGCTTGGTCTTTACTATCTTGTTCTGTGAAAGTAACCGGTACATCAATATCAATACCACCAAGCGAATCTACAATTTGTACAAATGACTCGAAGTTAAACTTCACATAATAATCAACTGGAACATTTAAAAATCGTTCCACTGTATCTCGTGTACTTTCAACACCACCAAATACGTGTGCGTGTGTAATTTTATCTAATTTTTTTCTAGATGGAATATAAACACGTGAATCACGTGGAATACTTACTAATTTAACTGACTTATCATCTTTATTAATTGTCGCTAATAAAAGTGCATCTGTCCGAACAGCTTCGCCGTATTGGCTTTTTCTCATTTCACTTCCATCTACACCCATGATTAATATTGAAATGTTATCCTTTAAAGGTTCAACTTCTTTATCACGCTTTGATGACTTATCAATTTTTGCATACGCATCACTTACAACAGCTTTTGCCTTGTTATATATAAACGATCCATATCCTACTCCTCCAAAAATAAGTAAGAAAAATGGAATTAAAATGAACCATTTTATTGACTTTCGTTTAGAACGTTTTTTATTGCTTCTCGTATTTTGTTCTAATTCAGAGCTCATGTTCATTCTCCTCTCTTTCTCTTTTCCTAGTATAATATATGTCTAGTAATCTTCATATTGAATTTCCTTTCAATCACCTTACATTTTTGTAAGGTTACATCATGAATCCAATATGTATTCCATTTCACATTATACTCTCGTGCTTATTTTTGGCAAGTCACTGTTTATCAACTTCAAAAATTTAACACTTCAAAACATTCAAATTCACAGATTTATCATTCTGTTATTTGCAGGTAGTAAGAATAAAGAGTCAAATTTTTGCCGTAAAAGCTCGATTGAAGGCTAATAATCAGCGGGAGATGAACACCCCCACTGATTAAAGTTTCACCTTATTATTTCTCATTTGGTGTGTATATCATTTGCTTCCCATTATTATTAATTAAAGCTGAATTTGCTTTTATTTTCGTTTTTTCTATTTCTACATCTTCATTTGAGAAATTCACAATAATTTTAATATCTTTTCCATATGAAGCAGATTGTACTAGCTTATCTTCTGACAGATATGCAAAGTTCGTCATTTCTTCTTTTACTGCTTTTTCATGAACTTCATTCCAAACTTTCAGATGCTGTGTAATTTCTTTTTTATGCTTATTCCACTCTACTTCATCTAAATGGTACAACGGAGGAACATTATACAATAACTCATATAACATACGATTTCCAACTTCATCTTTCACCTTCAAACTTCCCCATTCCCAATGGTGCGTTGTAATAACGGAATCGTTGTATACTAATTTATATAATGGTACCGAATATACTGGATTTAAATATACTTGTTTATATTCTTCTTTCAACGGTACTTGTTTTGCATATTTTTCGGGAACATTTTGATTTGGTGACCAATATCCACCTACATAATACGGGCTTGTTTTGTTTTTTCTCATATCTTCATCGTCCCATTTAATAACTGGCGTTTCAATTCCATGAGCAAATGCAATCGTACTACTCGCAAAATCATTTCCACCCTCAGATCCAACTACCATCCCTTTTTCTTGTGCAATATAATCCATTCGTTTTAATCTGGCTTGTAAATCTTGTTCTTGTGTCGTTATATGTTTTTCTGAATAGTCATCATAAATTTCACCTGTCGCATCACAATCAATAAACCATGAATTATATTTAGGACCATTTTGTAATATATCGTTCATTCGTTCTTTTACACTAGGAAGTGATAATGTTGGATTTAGTTTTCGCCCTCTACCTAAAAACCCTTGTACCTTTTCACCGTTTTTCTTCGTTACAGTACCCTCTTCATATAACGATGGATCAGTAAAGGAAGCTGTGTTCCAATTTTTATCCCCTTTTTCGTGAATAGAATGATAAGAATCATACGGACCAACTAAATATCCCATTTCCTTCGCTTCTGTAACGAAATTAGGCTGCATAAACCCTTGTTCCCAGTTCGGTAAACCAATCCACGCCTTTTCTATCCCGGCCTCTTTCATTTCCTTTAGTATATCCGTCCCATCTGCTTTACCCCATTTACTTACTTCTTCAACTGCATCACCGAGTACTGACTTTAATAAATGTTTATTTAAGCTATACAGCTCTGTCTTCGATAAGTGATCTACACCTTTCTTTAATAACACACTAGCTTCCTGATCAACTTTCGGGAAAATATCCTCTTTATACAATTCCTTCATAGATAATACTTCGTTTGTATAGCGTAAAATAACATTTTTTTGGTACTTATCGATAAAGTCTTGTTTACTCACTTGCTCAAATACATTCAATTCCCCAGGCTCTGAACTATTCTTTTGAATAAGCTCTTTTATATGGCTAAACACTGGGCTATTTATTTGCTCTCTTAACTTCGGCCAATTTACGTTACTTTCTGATAAACCATTTTGATTCCAAAAGTAAAAATGAGCCGCTCCGTAAAGTTTTTCAATTTCTTTATTTTTTCTTGCCTTTTCTTGTAATGTTTTAAATTCACCTTTTTCGACAATATTATCCTTGTACAGTTTAGCAATACTTACTGCATCATTATTTGTCACATATAATTGAAAGCCATATGTTTTATTTTTATTTATACTCGGGAATTCATGTGTAAAATCAAACCCTATTTTCGGATCTGAATGAAATTTCAATTCATTATTAAACATATTGTTCGCAATATATACAATCGAATATTTAGAACCATTTAATGCAAAAAACTTCATAGAAAATGATTCAGCAAATGAATATGCATCATCCTTTAAAAACTTCTTCCAATTCTCATCATTACTTGGAATTTGCTTACCTTCCCATAACGGAAGTGTATAATTTTCAGCTTGCACTTTTGGCCATGTAAAACTTTCTGCACCAGTCGATTCCACTTCAATATTCAAGTGATCTTTTTTCTTTTCTAAATTTACTTTTACTTTTTGATCCGGATATTCCCATGATGTATGATCCTTGTCTTTTTTCAAATTCGATACCTTCATTTTCGGTAACGGTTGTGATGCCTGTTCTTTTACACCATCATGTTCTACAGTTAACGTAAAAGTCTCAGGATTTACATCGTAAGTAAAATCTTTATACGTCGCTTTCTTTATTTTAGACCCTTGTACCGCATTATTACCTTTTACATCACACCCGACTAAAGTCGAAAATGACATAGTAGTAAGAAGACATATTGCTATCATTTTTTTCATCTTCTGCACCTCCACCACTGAATATACAGGTGCTTTGTTACAGGAATGTGGCAAAAAATAATAGAGCTAGCATAACGCTAGCTCTATTTGGAGTATTAAAAATAAATTTATATGAACAACTATAACCTGCTTAGAAGATATGTAATACAATAACTGTGTTTTTTCTTTCTCACTAATTATGAAACCAAATAAATCAAAGTTTTAACAAGCCTTCCTTAACTGAAAAAGTAAGTGTATATAATATATCCTAAAACTAGCACTAAAATTAATATCCCTGTACCTTTCCAATTCATGCCCCCTGTCATATCAACAGGGCTACCTGATTCCGCTCTATTGAGCCCATCATTCAAAGAACCGGTAGGGTTATTTTTCAACTCACTTTGTCTTATGTGTTCTCTTTTTTCTTCTGGTGACTCTTTTGAACTCATATAATCACCTCCAAAATTAATACGCTCTTTACTGAATTATACAATATTCATTTTATATGCTGATTTAAAATATATTTACAACATAAAAAAGCTAGCGATGCTAGCTCTTTTTATAATCCAATACGTTCTTCCTTATTTACAGTAATCCCTTTATGATCGATTTCAAGCTCACATACTTTCATAGCTGCAAATACTCTCGCTAATTGCTCAGCGATTTCTTGACGCTTCTCATACGGAGTTAAAATAAAAATAGATGGTCCCGCACCACTAAGCGCTGTGCCATATGCTCCGAATTCTTTTGCACATTTACGAATTGATGGTAATAACGGTACAAGTTCTAAACGATATGGCTCGTGGAAATGATCTCTTTCCATCATTTCACCTACAACTTCCCACTTCTTTTGGCATAATGCAGCTACTAATACGTTACTTATCGCACTAGCCTTAACCGCTTCATGAAACGGAAACATCTCTGGTAATACAGATCGACTTTCCTCCGTATTTAGCTCTTCATTCGGAATAAGAGAAATTACGCCTAATTCCTTACTTTCAATCCTTACAACCGAAACATTCTTTCCATCCAGTGCTCCGATTACAGTTCCACCTAGAATAGAAGCAGCGACATTATCTGGATGTCCTTCAAAATTTGTAGCAATTTGAACTTTTTGATCAGTCGTTAAATGTAAATTTCCAAGTTGATTCGCAAGCTCTATTCCTGCTACAATCGCTGATGCGCTACTTCCTAGCCCTCTTGTCAGCGGAATATTACTAGTAACTTCTATTATATGGGGTGATAAAGAAGGACATACTTTACATGCCGTGCTAACAATTAAATTTTTATCGTCTTTTGGAATTGAATCGTCAAAAGAATGTATCACTTGCCACTTATCAGCTTCTCCCTTTACACTTACTTCTAAATATAATGACAAAGCTATTCCAACAGAATCAAATCCTGGTCCAACATTCGCTGTACTAGCAGGAACACGAACTCTTAATGGTATCACGACATAATCACCCCTTTAATATGATCTTTAATTTGTTCTATATCATTTGACACACTTGCAATATCAAATTTATTAGAAGAAATTGCGATATCAGGATCTTTTAAACCATTTCCAGTTAAAACTGCAACAACTGTTTCTCCCTTTTTGATTTTTCCAGATTGAACATGTTTAATTACCCCCGCTAATGAAGCATTTGATCCTGGCTCAGCGAAAACCCCTTCCGTTTTTGCTAATAATCTATACGCATGTAATATTTCCTCATCTGACACCATATCTATTTCACCATTAGACTGTTCGGCTGCCTCTACTGCATACGACCAACTTGCTGGATTACCGATGCGAATCGCTGTTGCAATTGTTTCAGGTTCTTCAATTACATGTCCTTTTACAATTGCCGCCGCTCCTTCCGCTTCAAAGCCGTGAATTCTTGGTTTCTTATAACCTTTTTCTTTCTCGTATTCACAGAAGCCCTTCCAATATGCTGTAATATTCCCTGCATTCCCAACAGGGATAGCTAGAACATCTGGCGCTTTTTGCAACTGGTCACAAATTTCAAATGCTGCTGTTTTTTGCCCTTCAATTCGGTACGGATTCACTGAGTTTACTAATGTAATCGGCTCTTCTGCAGCAATATTTCTTACAGCTTTAAGTGCATCATCAAAATTCCCTTCTATTGAAATGATTTCAGCTCCATAGGCGACCGCTTGCGCTAATTTCCCATGCGCAATCTTTCCTTCTGGGATTACGATAATACATTTCATTCCGAGGCGTGCCGCATATGCGGCAGCTGATGCTGATGTATTACCTGTTGATGCACAAATGATTGCCTCCGCCCCTTCTTCTTTCGCCTTTGCAACTGCCATTACCATGCCACGGTCTTTAAAAGAACCTGTCGGATTCGCTCCTTCATATTTACCGTATAACTGAATCCCTAATTGTTTTGATATATTTAATAATGGAATAAGAGGTGTGTTCCCTTCCATTAAGCTAACATCAGGTGTGTTTTCATTCACTGGTAAATAAGAAGCATACTGGTTTAATAATCCTTTATACATATTGTTTTTCCTCCTCAATAATGTAGTAGCTGTTTATTTCACTTGCGACAGCTTCTATCGCTCCTAAAACTCGTTCGAATTGATATTTTGAAGTGTGATGTGTCACAACAACGACTTCTGCAAGTTCACGATTCAAAGGTAATTGGATAACCTCTTTTAAACTTACAGAATAACTAACGAAACATTCTGTTATTTTTCGCAACATCCCAGGCTCATCTCGTAATGAAATACGTAAGAAATATTTCGAAACTACTTCTTCATCTCCTTGTAATTCGTACGGCTCTGGTTCTTTTAACACACTTTTATTTTTCGGAACTTGATTCATATTTTTAACGATTGAAATAATATCACTTACTACAGCAGAACCAGTCGGCAACTTCCCAGCTCCAGGTCCGTAAAACATCACTTCTCCTACTGCTTGACCGTGAACATACACCGCATTAAATTCATTATTAACATTTGATAACGGATGATGGTTTGGTAATAAAGTCGGTTCTACACTTAAGTGAATGGATGATCCTTGTTTCTCTGCTTTACCAATTAACTTCATAGTAAATCCTAACTTTTCAGCCATTTGTAAATCTTCTTTTTCGACCTTTCGAATCCCTCTTACTTGCACATCATCTAATGCAACATTCATCGAAAATCCTAAATTTGCAAGAATTGCTACCTTTCTCGCCGCATCTAGCCCATCTACATCTGCTGTTGGATCTGATTCTGCGAAACCCAATTTTTGTGCCTCCTGTAAAGCCTCTTCATACGACCATCCATTTTGACTCATCTTTGTTAACATGTAATTTGTTGTTCCATTTACGATTCCCATTATTTTTTCAATTTGATCTGACGCTAGCCCGTCTGATAATCCTCGTAATATCGGAATCCCACCAGCTACACTCGCTTCGTAACATAAGTCACATTCATTTTTATTTGCTAATTGCAAAAGCTCCGCACCGTATACGGCCATTAAATCTTTATTTGCTGTTACGACATGTTTCTTACTTTGTAAAGCCTTCACAATATGTTCTTTCGCTTCTTCAATTCCGCCCATTACCTCTACTACAATATCAATATTTGAATCATTTAGAACTTCATCAACATTACTTGTTACTACGATTCCATCAATGCAAACATCACGTTCTTTTTCCAAATCACGTACAACGACTGTCTTTACCTTTACTTCACATCCTGTATCAAGAGTAATTTTTTGATAATGTTCTTTCAAAATATGGACAACACCACTTCCGACAGTACCTAATCCTAATAGCCCAACATTAATAACATTATTCATCTTCTAATCTCCTCCTAAATAGTTTAATTGTTACACCTATGAATCACCTTACTCTGCTTTTTAATCATGCAGGTGGTGGTTATTTCCGTACGTACTAATCGTTTCATGTTACCGCACCTCCTTTCAAAGTAATAAAAAAACACACTCATCCCTAGGAAAGGGACGAATGTGTTTTCGTGGTTCCACCCTTGTTTCAACCTGGAATTATTTTCTTCTAGATTGCTCAAGTTCAGATAACGGCTGATACCGTCAATAATTACTAGATTGCTCGTTCACTATTGAAGTTCAAAGGTGGTAAGATCATTTCTCGTGTTAGGAAGCTCACAGCCTTGGCTTCCCTCTCTGTAAACCGTAAAAATGATTTCATGTCCTTATCGTTACTTTTTCGTTCATATATATTTGTTAACTCATTATACTCGCATAAAAAACAAAATCAATATATTTTTTAATTATTTTAAATTTTCAATCTCTAAAGTTATAAAAAAACACACTCATCCCTAGGAAAGGGACGAATGTGTTTTCGTGGTTCCACCCTTGTTCCAACCTAGACTTATTTCCTTCTAGATTGCTCAAGTTCAGATAACGGCTGATACCGTCAATAATTACTAGATTACTCGTTCACTATTGAAGTTCAAAGGTGGTAAGATCATTTTTCGTGTTAGGAAGCTCACAGCCTTGGCTTCCCTCTCTGTAAACCGTAAAAATCATCTCATGTCCTTATCGTTACTTTTTCGTTCATGTCTATTTGTTAATTTATTATAGTTATGAAAATTTTAAAAAGCAAGCCTATTTTCACTCACTATTTTAAAGATACTTTTTTATTATATTTCACAATAACATTTTACAAAGACTTCTCTTATTACCTATATTTTAAATTTCTAACTTGTAAATCAGCAGTTCATATATAAATAATTCATTCTAAAACGAGAAGCCTCCCACTTCCTAAAACTATATTTATAAAATATTTTTAATACAATCTTTTCGTATAACTTTCTTCTAAAGAACGCGCAACATCCTCTTCTGAAGCATTCACTTTCGCATGCTCTAATAACATCTTCGCTGCTGAAGGTAGCTCTTTTTTATTTAACCACGATTCTGGATCCCACATTTTTGAACGTATAAAAGCTTTTGCACAATGGATATAGCATTCTTCTATCTCAACAACAATTCCAAGTAACGGATTACGTCCATTCGCCTGCATTTCTTTCAAAATTTCTTCATCGTTTGTAATATATGCTGTACCGTTTATTCGGAGTGTTTCCCCAAGACCAGGAATAAAAAAGATTAACCCTACATTTGGATTTGAAATAATATTTAAAATTGAATCTATACGACGATTGCCCGGCCTTTCTGGAATGATAATTTTATTATTATTTAATACATATACAAATCCAGGTGCGTCTCCTCTCGGCGAAGCATCACACTCTCCTAATTTATTTGCAGTAGATAATACTAGAAAAGGAGATTTAGACAGAAAATCTACGCAATGGTGATCTAGTGATGAAATAACTTTTTTCAAAGCTCGCTCACTTGGTTGCCCTAATATTTGTCGTAATTCTTCCTCAGTTGAAATTATTGATTTTATTTTCTTACTCTCTATCTTCACTAATAATCACTCCTTTTTCTTTTTTTTTCCAAAATTCAATACAAATATTGTATAATAAAATTTGCAGAAAGGGGAATTTAAATGACAGAGTGGTTAACAATATTTGATCCTGAAAGAAATACACTTGGAAAGAAATTACGTGATGACGTGCATCGTGACGGTGATTGGCACGAAACATTTCATTGCTGGTTTGTAGAAAAAGATGCTGAGGATATGTTCTTATATTTCCAATTACGCTCTAAAAATAAAAAAGAAGCTCCAGGTATATGGGATATTACATCCGCCGGACATATTATGCATGATGAAGATGTACAAATTGGCGGTCTACGTGAAATTGAGGAAGAATTGGGTCTTTCCTTCCAAACGGCTGATTTAACATACAAAGGAATCTATAAAATAGATTATGAAATTTCAAACCTTACTGATCGTGAGTTTTGTCATATGTATTTTCACAATGTAATAAAGCCACTTCCATTTGCACCAGGTGAAGAAGTAGACGATGTGATGAAAGTACATGCAACTTCTTTTCTACAACTATTAAAAAGGGATATTTCATCTATAACGACTATTTCTGCTCTAAACAGTAAACCGATAACAATAACATTTGAAGATATTTATCCGTATGATCTTGAATACTATGAATTTGTTGTAGAACAAGGCAAAGAATTGCTAAAAAATAATAGTTTGTAAATAAAATATGACTCCCAGCTAATAATACTCGGGAGTCATGTTTTTTCCATTATTTCTCAAGTTTCTTTAACCTTTTCTCTACTCGTATGATTAAACGTATAATTAACAATAGCATGACAGCCATAATCACTGCTGTTGTATGGGGATATCTAAACAATATACTAATAACACTTCCAATTAACATCATAATAAATCCATTTTGATTCATCACTTCTGCACTATACTTGTTACCCGCATCCCATAATTCCTTATTTTTCATTGATCGTTTCGTACGGTAACCGTATGCTGCGTTAATATCCGTTGGTGGATTTTTTTGAAGAATAAGTGCGGCAAGTATAAATATAATACCAATCAATATGCTTATTCCTATGTTTACTAGTGCATACATCAATCATATCCACCTCCTAACTTACACTTTCATTATACTATACAACTTTACATGTTCCAATTATTAACATTTTCACTTTCTCTCTTTAGATGTCTGGAACATACTTGGAAGTGTTACAAAACGCGCTCCTTTCGTTTTTAACTGTGGAATGATTTTGTCTAGCGCCTCTACTGATCCTTGTAAATGTCCACCTGGAGTTGAATGTTGAAGTATAACACTACCTGGAAATGAATTCCCTAACACATTATTTGTAATTGTATCAGCACTTACACCTTTCCAATCAACCGTATCAACACTCCACTGTACAATCATAAAATTTTGTTCTGTCGCCCACTTCAATTGATTTTCAAGTATTTCACCGTACGGCGGGCGTATAAACTTCGGTGCATAACCAGCTAAACGATTTAATATTTCTTCCGTTTTTATAATTTGATTATGGTACTCAGCCTCATTTACTTTCGCTAAATTCGGATGACTATACGTATGATTACCAATTACATGCCCTTCATTAGCGATACGCTTTACTACATTTGGATACCTTTCTGCATTTTCACCAAGCAGGAAAAAAGTAGCTTTTACATTATGTTGTTTTAACTTATCTAAAATTTTTGGCGTAAATACTAAATCTGGTCCATCATCAAATGTAAGAGCCACTTCTGCTTTATTGTATGGTCCTGAAAATGCATACGCATATTTTTCGACCCATGAAAATGGTGTCCATGACCCTCGATCCTCTTCTTTCATTTCGGCTTCATAATTTTGAGGAACATGTAATGCGTATGGCATCGCATTTACATAGTCTCCATAATAAAATGAATGATATGGCATATAAGCATACGAAATATTGCGTTCTAGCCCCAAAGGAAATGGAACGAACATTTCTGGTGAATAAAAATAATACATGATAAAAACCTCCCTAAAATTTCATATGTGATTCAGCTGCACTTTGTTAGAGAAATTCTTATCAATATACAAAAATAAGACTGTCCATAATTTTTTTATTAAAAGTCAAGAAAATGATTGGGTTTTTTGCAAGTAGATGATTTTATATAATGTCACACATTATATAAAGAAAAAATAAGGATAGGAAAGCAGAAGTATAATCTGCTATTTCTATCCTTTTTGTACTATAAATGACCTCATTTACTACAACAACATTTTTAGACCTTATTAAACTAAAGCATACGTTGATTGAAGTAAGAAAAAAGGCTTTTCTCCCATCTAAGTAAATACCTGTTAGTTTTTAAAAAAGAAATTTTTCTAATGTTCAATAACAATTTCTCCTTCATCTGTTGGTACTTCAAAACCATTAAGGAAGGAAGTTAAAATTTCTTCTGTTATTGTGAAGGCAGCATTTGCACCAAAACGTTGGCTTCGTATTTTAAGTCGTTTACGTAAATCATTAGGATCTACTTTCAAATAAATCAGTTTCCATTTACCGCAAGTCTCTTCAATAAGCTGTTTATATTGGCTCCTTTTTGAGCGTTGCCAAAAACTGAAGTCAACTACAACATGTCGTTTATCCTGAATCAACATTACTAATTGCTTCCTCAATTTTCTTTCTGCATCTTCCTTGTATTTCTCGTACTTTTCAATTGGGTAATCAATCCCAAAACGACCATTAGTAGACCAGATTTCTTCATCAATTGAAAGACGTACAAAACCAGCTTTTTCTAATTGTTGTGCGAATGTAGTTTTCCCAGAGCCTGCAACACCACACATCATAACCACTAAAGGACTAAAAGGATCTCGTTCACGATAAATCAGGTCATCTAAATTGAATTTTTCAAACATCAGTATACTCCCCCTAATTTTTAACTATAAACGAATTCCAATATAATCCTTTTATAAAAAATAATCGTTTTATTGATTTATTCAACTAACATTCTAGTTAGTTGAATAAATAGTAGGGGACTACTACTTAAACATTTCAAAATGATTAGCCAATTTTCACTTTACCACAACATCATATAACTGTTATAATTTTCTGTTTTTTGTTACGGTTGTAAATAAGGTCTAATAAAAAAGTACACCACAATATATAAGTGATGTACTAATTCAATATAATGTGTAACCTTAAAGATACTTTACTACTCTTACGATAAGAATGTCCATTCACTTGTCTTTAATATTACAAAGTAGAACCTTCTTACTGCTTCATAATATTAATAAATCGATGTACTATCTTTCGGCAAAACTTTCACATGTTTTAAATAGCTTGTCACTTTGTCATCATCATCTTGCGGATATTGATATTCATAAGCGTTAGCAATTTCGTTCGCAACTTCTCTAAATAGATCTCCCATTACAAAGAATGACTGCCATATATTTTCATATTCTGCATTTGAAAATGTCTTTCTAAATTGCTCCCACATATCTTTTTCAAAATATTGCTCGAAATGCTTACCAAACTTTCCGGTATTCACTGTAAAATTTGTTTTCATGCCAATATGCCATTCTATCATTACGATTAACATATCTCGCATTGGGCCTTCAAGCATTCCTTTCGCATAAGAAAGTTCCTCTCTCCATAACCCTTTCCCTACATTTGTGCTGCACCACCAAAATTCATTACAGCAATCGAAAAACTCTTTTTCTGTAGGCTTTTTTATAACGTAATCTTTATCACTTGCTGACGGAAATTCTCCAATACAATTGTCTTTATCCAGTAGTAATTTACTTAAACTATCCTGTCCAATAAATTTATTTATTAAATCCACTGGAACTAGCATTAAATCAATCCGGTTTCCATCCATGAACTGCATTAAATACGGAAATTTCCCGTCTTCATCTGCTGGAAGTAACGACATTTCTTCCGGCATTTGGACAATCATTATTTCTCCAAATCTATGAATCAAATTATGATTAGACGTAAAAGATTGGATATCTTTTACAACATAAATAATATCATAATCTTGGAAACAATCTTTTTTCACATTTGGATTCACACGTGACCCATTCATGATGACAGCTCGAATTCTTTCATCCTCTTTTGCTGTATTTATAATTAAGTCTAGCATTTCTTTTTCAGTTCTCATCTTCTTATAGCCTCCAATTTTTTAATATATAATATAAAGCTATGTAAATTGGAGGTCCACGAGCTAAATTCGTTGTACAAGATACACGTTATAATTTTTGAAACTTCTTTTTCATCCCTTTTTCCTCCTTACATTACTCTGTTACGACTGCCATTACAAACCCATCGTACCCTTTACTTCCGACAGTTTGAAGCGCTGTAGCACTTACACGAGGCTCCGCAGCTATTAGCTATTAGCTCATAGAAACGGCGTATCCCTTGTACACGAGGGTCATTACTAGTATTATCAATAACTTCTCCTTCACGTACTACGTTATCCCCAATAATTACAGTACCAGGGCGTGATAGTTTCAGTGCCCATTCAAAATAGGCAGGGTTATTTTGTTTATCCGCATCTATGAAAATAAAATCAAATGGTTCATACTTCTCATTTTCTATTTGTTTTAAAGAATCTAACGCTAATCCTAATCGTATTTCAATTCTATCATTCAAATTTGCACGCTCAATATTGCTCCGTGCAATTTCAGCATACTTTTCACTTGCTTCTAATGTAACAATTCGCCCTCCAGATGGCAATGCTCTTGCAAGCCATATTGTACTATATCCGCCTAGAGTGCCAATTTCTAAAATGTTACGAGCTGCTACTAAAAATATAGACAAATATATATTCTTAGAGTATTCCTGCTTCTATGTATCCTGTTTCGCTAATTACTTGCTACTACAGTTTGATTTAACACTCCACAGGCGTAAATTCCGATGTAGCCCACCGTACATATATACAGTCTATTTACGTTAGTACTGTATATTCTTTTGCTTGTAACAGATTGATTGACGCGTTCAAATCTCTATCCATTACATTTCCACAGTCACATTCATATACTCGGTCGGATAGCTTTAAGTCTACTTTCTTTTGACCGCAACATGAGCACAACTTTGACGATGGATAAAACCGGTCTACTTGACGTAATTCAATTCCATATTCCTCACATTTAGTCAAAAGCCACGTTTTAAAAGCATAAAAAGACTGCTTGGCAATTGTTTTAGATAGATGTTTATTCTTCAGCATACCTTTCACATTCAAATCTTCCACTGTAATAAACATTGGCTTGGTTTTCACCACATTTGTTACAATAGACTTTACATACTCTAGTCGAATATTCGCTAATCGAGCGTGCAACTTTTGTACCCTAAGAATATTTTTATCTATATTCGCTCTTTTATTAGTAACTGATTGTTCACCTCTCTTTTTTATATTGTTAAATTTACGTGATAAAGAACGTTGCTCACGTCTTAACCGTTTTTCTATCTTTTTTACTTTCCCTGTTTTATTTATATTTTTGTGAGTTTTTCCATCGCTACGTACAGCGAAATCTTTCACCCCTAAATCAATCCCTAAACCTGTTGAATTAAGTGTTGACTTCGCTTTTGTTTCTTCCAATTCGCAAAGCACAGATACAAAGTATCTTCCTGCTCTTTTAGATATCGTTCCGCTTTTTACAACCGCATCTTTCGGGATATATCCATGCTCTTTTAATCTCATCCATCCAATCGTAGGGATTTTTACTCTATGTCTTTCCACTGTCCAATCTGTTTTATTGTTCTTAGGGAAATAACATTTTACATCTTCATTTTTCTTTTTCTTGTAGCGTGGAAACTTAGATAAACCCTTAAAAAATCGCTTAAAAGCTTTATCACCGTTCATAATCGCTTGTTTTACGGCTTTACTTGATACTTCTTTTATCCACTGGTCGCACTCTTTCATATGAATGTTGTTTAGCCATTTAGAAAAGTCATAGCCACTAAGAAATTTCCCCTCGGATTCATATATCTCTTTGTTTTTAGATAGGTATAGATTGTAAACATACCTGCACACTCCAATCGTTTGATTAATCTTGGTTATTTGTTCATTTGTCGGCTTAATCTCTATTAGATAGGCTTTTTTCATAGCTCTTCATCCTCCGACATTTTCTCAATCTATAGCATGAATGATAGATATAAAATACTGAGCAAGTTCTTCTTGTAGGGACAACTTTTCATTAGTAACAATGATAACTTCGATTCCCATCTTATGAAGGAATCTCCCAAACCAGTCGTAACCAAAACGAACAAACCTATCTTTGTGTGCGATGATGATGGTTGAAACATTTCTCTCCATGCAGTCATCAAGCAATTTATTCCTCTTGTTTCTTTTGTAGTTTAATCCACTAACACTATCTCTGATAACTTCATCTACTATCATCCCTCATGCATTTGCGAATGCTTTCAAACACTCAATCTGATTCTCTAATTTATCTTTTTGTCCTTGGTTTGATACTCTTGTGTAAATAACTGTTTTACCTACTTTATTTTCCATATATTTTCTATACAGTCCTTCTGTATAGTATCTTCTTCTCTTTGGGTTTCGGTAAGCAATTAAAGCACCTTGATTATCCCATCTGTTTAATGTCTTAACAGA